>DATLNZ010000084.1 GCA_035536535.1 Actinomycetota bacterium
AACGAAGCGTTACAAGATCGACATCCCTCCGGACCCACCCGGACGAGACCCGGTGGACGTTTTCGTCTTCGACCGGCACGAGGGGTTCTGCGAGCAGATCGCGGCCACGATGTCGCTGATGCTGCGGGCCTCCGGAGTCCCGAGTCGCATCGCCACCGGTTTCGGCGAAGGAGAACGAAACCCGTTCACCGGCTACTGGGAAGTCAAGAACTCAGACGCCCATGCGTGGGTGGAGGTGTTCTACCCCGACCAGGGCTGGATCCCGTACGACCCGACCTTCGGGGTGCCGGAGGCCAGCCCCAGCAACACGACGTTCATGCTCGAGCCCCTGGCGAGGGCGATCGGCAGGGTGATCCCGGCGGGCGCGGTGGTACGGCTGACTCAGGGGCTGCGCGACGCTCTCGGAATCGCGGCGTTCATCCCCCTGCTGGTGGTCGCTGCCGGAGTGCCGGCGACTTTCGTGATGCGCCGCCGGAGGCGGCACCGCAGGACCGTCCATCCCGGCCCCCGGGGCCGGGTGGTCGAGGCGTGGCTGTCGCTGGAAGACGCGCTGGCAGCCGTGGGATTGGAAAGGATGCCGCACGAGACCGTTCGCGAGTTCCTTCCCCGCGCGGCCGTCCATCCGTCGGTGGATGCGGCGGAGCTGAGGCGGCTGGCGGACACCTTCTCGCGCGTGCGTTACGGCCGGGAGCCGGGCGAGCGGGAGGCGGCGGCCTGCGAGCAGGCGGCCTGGCGGATTCGCGATGCGCTGCGGGGGGCCAGGCCGCCGGTGTTCTCTACCAGCCGCTGACAGACCGAATCATGATTTCTTTGCGCCGGTGGATGGCGTGGACCCGCGCCGCGCCCATTCCTTCGCCACCTCGACCAGCTGCTCGTCGGTCCACTCGCGCAGAGGCGTCTTAAGGGAAAACGCAGCCCCCACAACCTTTGCGGGCCTCGGCGGGACCTTCAGCTTGCGGCGCTTCATTTCCACGATGAGGGGCGACCGGTCCCATGCGTCCTTGGCCCTCGCCGCCTGCTTGGCGGCGTAGCCCGCGACGCGCGCGGCTTGCGCGGCCAGCGCCTCGTCGCTCAGCTTCGCCAGCTGCTGCACGTAGGCAGCCGGCTGGTGGGCGTAGGCCTCGGGTGGAGCGGATGTGAGCCCCGCGGGGACCTTGAGCTTTCTCTCCTTGAGCAGCTTCGCCAGCGCCTCCGGGAAACCGGGGGCCGCGGCAACCTTCTTTCCCGCCACGTCCGTTCCTTTCGTCTCGAGCGGCACAAGGATGTCACGGCGGGAGCGCCGAGTCCCGTAAGCGACAAATCCGGCCGGGACGGGGCCGGACGGAGGCGGACTAAGATCGTGGTCCGCCCGTCCTTTCGAAAGGAGCACCCCGTGCAGACCACCACAAAGCTCATCCCCCGCGAGATCCTCTTCGGCAACCCCGAGAAGGTCTCTCCCACGATCTCCCCCGACGGCACCAAGCTCGCGTACCTGGCCCCCAAGGACGGCGTCCTCAACGTATGGGTGAAGACGATCGGGTCCGACGACGACAAGGTGGTCACCGACGACCGTGATCGCGGGATCCGCGGCTACTTCTGGGCCAAGGACAACCGTCACGTGATGTACGTGCAGGACGTGGGCGGCGACGAGAACTTCCGGCTGTACTGGGTCGACCTGCAGACCGGCGACACCCGGGACCTGACTCCGTTCGAGAAGGTCCAGGTGCAGGTCGTGAAGCAGAGCAAGCACCACCCCAACCACATCCTGCTGGGCATCAACAAGGACAACCCGCAGCTGCACGACGTCTACAGGCTCGACCTCACCACCGGCGACCTCGAGAAGGTGGCCGAGAACCCCGGCTTCATCGGGTGGGTCGTCGACTTCGACATGAAGGTCCGCGGTGCCATGGCCCCGCAGCCCGATGGTGGCTTCGTCCTCGTCCACCGCGAGACGGAGCAGGATGAATGGAAGCCGATCGTGCAGTGGGGGCCGCAGGATGCGCTGTCGTCCGGTCCCGCAGGCTTTACCCGGGACGGGCAGCACATGTACCTCATCGACCCCCGCAACGCCAATGCCGGAAAGCTGGTGAAGCTGAACGTCGGCACCGGCGACATCGAGGTCATCGCGGAGGACCCCAAGTACGACGTGGCCGGCGCGGTCATCCACCCGGACACCACCGAGGTGCAGATGATCGCGTTCCTGCGCTCGCGCCTGGAGTGGCAGGTCCTGGACGAGTCCATCCGCGCGGACATCGACGTCATCTCCGGACTCGAGCCCGGGGACTACGGAATCTCCAGCCGCGACGACGAGGACCGCACGTGGCTGGTGTCGTTCGACCGGGACAACGGTCCCGTGTCCTACTACGCCTACGACCGGGCCTCCAAGCAGGCCACGTTCCTGTTCCACCACAGGCCGGAGCTCAACGACTACCCGCTGGCGGAGATGGATCCCATCTCGTTCAAGTCGCGCGACGGCCTCGACATCCACGGCTACATCACTTTCCCCCTTGGGGTGGAGCGCAAGAACCTGCCGCTGGTCCTCGACGTGCACGGCGGACCGTGGGCACGGGACTCCTGGGGCTTCAACCCTGAAGCGCAGTGGCTTGCCAACCGCGGCTACGCCTGCCTGCAGGTGAACTTCCGGGGGTCCACAGGCTACGGAAAGGACTTCGTCAACGCGGGCGACCGCGAGTGGGGCGGCAAGATGCAGGACGACCTCACGGACGCCGTGAAGTGGGCCATCGACCAGGGCTTCGCGGACCCCGATCGGGTCTGCATCTACGGCGGCTCCTACGGAGGTTATGCCGCGCTGGCGGGAGCCACCTTCACACCGGACCTGTACAAGTGCGCGGTCGACCTAGTGGGTCCGTCGAGCCTGCTCACCTTCATCAACACGATCCCGCCCTACTGGATGCCCCTGGTCCAGCTGTTCCATCACAGGGTGGGTCACCCCGAGCAGGACGCGGAGTTTTTGAAGACGCGATCGCCGCTATTCCACGTCGACCGGATCAAGATTCCAATGCTGATCGCGCAGGGCGCCAACGACCCCCGCGTGAACCAGGCGGAGTCCGAGCAGATCGTGGAAGCGATGAAGAAGAAGGGAATCGACCACGAATACATGCTGTTCCCCGACGAGGGCCACGGTTTCGCCAAGCCGGAGAACCGCATGAAGTTCTACGAGGCCGTGGAGAGGTTCCTCGCCCGGCACCTGGGCGGGCGGTCGGAGAACTAGGCGGGGCGCTTTATCGGTTGACCCGGGCGAGGGGCGCCCATATCTCCTCGCGGCTCGTCCGGTAGTCGTACAGGCTGCCGCCTATCGACCCCCCGGCCAGGGCGGCGTCAACGTACGCGGTCGCCTGGGCCAGGTCGATCTGGTCGGCCACGCCGCCGATCACGTGCACGGGCAGCCCGGTCATGCGCGCCGTGTCGCGGAGGTTCTCGGCGGTCAGGGAGGCCGCGGTCGGCGCGTCGGCCTTGCGTCCGGTCCAGTAGGCCATGGGCATGGCCACGTCGTAGATACGTCCGATCTCGGCCCACGGGAAGCTCGGCCACTGCGCACGGTAGTAAGGAGACGACGTCGGGATAGTGATCGCCGCCAGTGGGTAGCCGGCCGGGGACCCGGCCCTGACGCGGCGGGAGTAGTCCAATAGACGCGCCGTACGCTCGTTGTGGTCCTTGATGTCCAGGCGCTCGATGTCCGGCGCCACGGCGTCGAAACGGTGCCCGGCCGGGGAGACGTAGTTGACGGCGGCGAGCGTGTAAGCGACGTCGCGGTTGAGGTCCACGAAGTCGGGCGGATACCACGCCACAACCTTCATCCCCAGACGATGTGACTCCTCGAGCGCGGCCGCGTTGGCGCGGGGAAAAAGGAAGGGCGACGGGCTGTTGAACCTCGCCGTCTCCAGGTACAGCGTCCGGACCCCCCGTGCCGCGATGTCCCGCACCGCCGGCAGGATCGACTGGGGGTCGTCGTTGAAGTCGTAGACGTCGATCCAGGCCCCCAGCCCGCGGAAGGCATCGATGCTCACCGGACGCGGGGCCGGAGCGGCGGGACGCGGCTTCGGACGCGCCGTCACGCGCGGCTTGGGGGCCGCCACCGAAACCGGCGCCTTCGGCCGGGCAACGGGGGCCGGGACCACGGTGGGAGCCGGTGTCGGCTCGGGGGTGGCCGTGGGCAGCGGCGTGGCGACCACGCGCAGCGACGACGGACGCGGCGGCTGCGCGCACGACGCGGACGCCGCCAGGACGATCAGGGCCGCGCAGGAGGCTGCGCACCGGCGACCGTCAGCCACCGGCCGTCAGCCTCTCAACGACCGAAGATGGGTGCAGTCCGGGCCGGGTTCCGCCCGCGACCGTCACGAGGTCACCGGACTCCAGGCCCGCGGCCCCCAGTCCGTGCCGGGGCGTAGGCAGCCCGGGCGCCTTGCGCCACTGCTTGCCCTGGGGGTCGTACCACTCGACGGCCGCAATCGTGCCCTTTGGCTCCTCGCCGCCCAGGACGAACAGGCGCGAGCCCCAGATGGTGGCGGTGAGTCCCCCACGTGCCGTGGGCATGTCCGCTCCCCTGCTCCAGTTGCCCGTGTTCCCGTCATAGATATCGACACGATTGGTGTTCGATTCCAGCGTCAGCTTGCGTCCTCCCACGACCCACAGTTGGCTTCCGAGCGGTGCTGCAGCCAGGTGGTCGCGCGGCTCGGGCAGCTCGCCGGAGGTGGTCCAGATGTTCTGGTCGACGTCCATGACGTCATGACGTCCGGTCAGGACCTCGCCGCCGTTGCTGGCGCCGCTGACTACGTGGATGCGCCCGGACATCGCCGCCACGGCGGCGGCCCCCCTGGCGAGCGGCAGCTTGGCCAGTTCGGTCCACCCCGGGTCGCCCGGCTTCCACCCGAAGACCTTGTCGGTGGACTGTCCCGGGGTGGTGTGCCCGCCGACGATGATCAGCCGGCCGTCCACCGCGACCAGTCCCGCGTGGTGCACGGCCACCGGGAGGTCGGGCAGCTTGCGCCACTTGTCCGCCTCGGCGTCGTAAGCCTCGAACGCCTTGGTGGGCCCGCCGCCGGCCACCAGCCCGCCGGCGGCGTAGACGGTGTCGCCCAGGGCGGCGACGGAAACCTCGGTGCGCGACGTCGGCGCCGCGGCCGCCTTGCGCCATGTGAACTTGCTCGACGCCTGCAGCGCCGGCACCGGAGTCCGGGGGCCTGGAGTTTGAACCTTCCCGGGAGTGGGCGTTGCCAGCGGCGTGGGCGTAGCTCTCGGAGCGGCGGTGGGTGCGATGTCCAAGCCAAGGGTCTCGCTCGCCGCCCTCTCCTTGGAGGTCTTCTGGTCGGGCCCGCAGGCGGCGGCGGTGAGCAGCGCGAGGCACCCCAACACGGCCTGCAGCCAGCGTGCGCGCAGAGATCTCATGGCTTGGCTGGTCCTTCCTTTGGGAGGCCGAGGATCCTTTCCCCGATGATGTTCTTCTGCACCTGGGTCGTACCTCCTCCAATTGTCAGGGCGGGCGAGTACAGAAACGACGAGGCCCAGGGCCCGTCCAGCAACCCCTGGGGGCCCAGGCAGTCCACCGCCAGGCCGTTGAGCCGCTGGCCCCACTCGTCGCCGAACAGCTTCTGGACGCTTGCCTCGGCCCCCGGCTGACCGCCCCGGGCCGCCTGCGTCACGAGCCTGAGCTTCAGCGCGCGATGCGCGAAGGCGTCGACACAGACCTGCGCGAGGTCCTGGCGCCGGCTGCCGGTCCACGATTCGGTGGACGACGCGAGGGCGCCGAGGTCGGCGGTTCCCGGTCCCTGTCCCCACAGCGAACCGCCGCCCGCGGACAGTCCGATGCGCTCGTGCATGAGCGTCGTGATCGTGACCGCCCAGCCTCCGTTCAGGGGGCCGATCAGCGCGTCCGGACCGGCGTGGACGTCGGTCAGAAAGACCTCGCTGAAGTCGGCGGCTCCGTTCATCTGGCGGATGGGCCGCACCTCCACCCCGGGCTGGTGCATGTCCACGATCAGCATCGAGATGCCGGCGTGGCGCGACGCCGACGGATCGGTGCGCGCCACGCACAGGCCGAGGTCGGCCTCGGCCGCGACGGATGTCCAGACCTTCTGCCCGTTCAGGACGAACCCCCCGTCAGCCGGCTCGGCCCGCGTGGTCAGTCCGGCGAGATCCGACCCGGCCCCCGGCTCGCTGAACAGCTGGCACCAGATCTCGTCGCCGGAAAGGATCTTCGGCAGGTATCGCGACTTCTGCTCCGGGGACCCGTGGAGCATGATCGCCGGCCCGGCCCAGCCCAGCCCGATGACGTTGAGCATCGGAGGAGCCTTGGCGCGGGAGTACTCCTCCTGCCAGATGAACTGCATCGCGGGGCCCAGGCCGCGCCCTCCGAACTCCGCCGGCCATGACAGGCCGACGAACCCGGCTCTGTGCAGCCGCCGGTGCCACTGCCGGCCGAGCCGTGCGCGGTCGGAGCGGTCCCAGTCGCCGGGGACGTTCTCCGAAAGCCACCGCCGCACGTCGGCCCGGAACGCGGCCTGCTCGGGCGAGTCGCGCGGGTCCATGGAATCCAGGGGGGCCTCCGGGGGGACGGGTGAGATCCCAGGTTATCGGTCCGGGCCGGACTTCCCACGCGTGCCGCCCTCGTCCAGCAACCTGGCCATCCGGACGGCGTCCTCGCCGAACCGCTTTCTGACCCGGACCACGGCCTGCTCGGCCCGCGCGTAGCTGGGCCTGCGCTCGAACGAAAGCTGCTCAGCTGCCGGACCAGGGGTCAGTCCCGAAACCGACACCCCCAGCAGCCGGACTCGCTCGCGTCCCCTGTGGAAGCCGTCAAAGGCGTCGCGTGCCGCGGCGAAGATCGTCCACACGTCCTGCGTCGGGCTGGGCAGGGTGCGCGACCTCGTATGTGTGGCAAAGCTGGCGAGCCGGATCTTCACCGTCACCGTACGGCCGCAGGTGCCGGTGGCAGCAAGACGGGAGGCCACCCGGTCCGCCAGCCGCAGGATCTCGGCGTGCAACCGGTCCGGCGAAGCCAGGTCGCGGTCAAAGGTCTGCTCGGCCCCCACGCTCTTGGACTCCGTCTGGGCGACCACCTCACGGCCGTCCTCGCCGCGGGCCAGCTTCGCCAGATGGGGGCCGAGCTGGTCGCCCAAGGCCTGCTGCAGGACCCACACGGGCGTGGCCGCAAGCTCCGCCACCGAACGGATGCCCAGGCGCCGCAGGACCGAGGCAGTCGCCTCCCCCACTCCCCAGATCTCCTCCACGGGCAGACCGTGCAGGAACTCGAGGTGGTCGTCCGGGACGAGCAGCCCGTCGGGCTTGCAGGCGCGGGAGGCGAGCTTGGCCACCAGCTTGGACGGACCTCCACCCACCGAGCACACCAGCCCCAGCTCGTCCAGGACCCGCTTGCGTATCTTCGCGGCGACCTGCGGGGTGGAGCCGTACATCCGGTGGGCGCCGGACACGTCGCAGAACGCCTCGTCCAGCGAGATCGGCTCGATCCGAGGCGTGAACGAAAGCAGCACTTCCCGGAACCGCTTGGAGGCCGACGTGTAGGCGTCGAAGTCCGGCGGGACGAACACCGCCTCCGGACACAGCCGCCGCGCCCTCATCCCCGGCATCCCGTTGCGGACGCCCTTGGACCGCGCCTCGTAGGAGCACGACAGGACCACCCCCCGGGGGCCGCGCCCTCCCACCACGACGGGCTTGCCCTTGAGGTCGGGGCGGCGGAGGATCTCGACGCCGGCGTAGAAGGCGTCGAGGTCGACGTGCAGAATGTCCTTGTCCGAACTCATGTTCTGGTTTTTAGGGTACTTGGCTGGGGAACCAGCTTGGTGGCGTCTGTTGTGGCCGGTGGTGGGGCCCGGGGCGCCTCCGTCGCACCGGCTTCGCCGGGTGCTCCTTGGCCACGCCCTCCCGGCCCCGGACCCCACCACCGGCCCGAGGTAAACCGTCGGACCCACGCTCGGTGGGTTCGTAAAGCCCTGCGTCACCGGCCAAAGCTGAGCACCTGGCCCACTCGGCACCGTCAGACCCGATTTTGTTGGTCCCGGGTCACTCACGTAGGCGGGCGCTCCAGGTTGTGAGCGCTGCGTGTTCGTGGAGTTCGATCATGGGGGGAACCGGGATGGGAGGTGCTTGTGTCGCGGCGCGCGATTTCGTTGGCCGGGTATGCGGTGTTGCTGGCGGCGTTGATGGTCTGGGAGGGGTTCGGGATTGCTCGTGGGGGTGAGGGGTGGCCCACGATGAGCGACGTGATCCGGTCGGTTCGGTCGCCGGTGGTCAGGTGGCTGGTGTTCGGGTCGTGGCTGTGGGCGGGGTGGCATGTGTTTGTCAGGACCTGGGGGACCATTCCGGTCGACTGATGAGCTGGGTCCTGCGCCATGCGGTGCTTCCTCCGGCGATCGCTTACGTGATCGCGATGATCGTGCTCGTGTCCGGTTCCAGACAGGGGCGGGAGCGCGCGGCACGGCGCCGGCGTCCGCCCCTGTGGCGCGCGGTGGCCGGGCTCATCGCCCTGAGCGCTGGCGGGTACGGCGCGTTCGCCTTGACCGTCGGCGCCTACTGCGTGGCGCAGACGAGTCCGGGTCGATGCTTGGCCCCCGCGTTGCGCGAGGCCGGGCTCCTCGGCCTCCTGAGCCTCGGGGGCCTGGTGCTGCTGGACGCGTTGTCCCGGCTCGGGTCCCTGCGAGGGCAGCCGGGTGGTCGCGAGCCCGTCAATCGAACCTGACCTCGTCCAGCTCGAACTCGAACGGCCCGTAGGCAGATGCCCAGAAGAGCAGGGCGATCAGCTCGCTGCCGTCGGCGCCCGCGAAGTCCGACAGGGCAAAGCTGTGGCGCGTCCACTCGCTCCGGCACTCGAATGGGACCGGAATGGGACGAGGGATGCCCTGGACCATCACCGCAACGGTCAGCTCGCGTGGTTCGCCCCGGCACCAGAACGACACCTCCCGCTTGGGCGACAGGTCCGCGGACGCCATCGGCGCCTTGCCCAGCCATGCCATCGCGCCGGCCCAGGGGAAGGCGAAGCCCTCACGGACCTCGCCGGACACACTGAGCGCGGCGCGGCTCCCGGCCGCGCCCGGCTCGACCACCGAGGTCTCGGCGACCGAGCTGCCTCCGGCCATACGGTCGGTGGTCGTGGTCCAGCCACAGCCGAACCTCGCCGACAGGGTCCCGTCATCGAAGTCGCTCAGCAGCCCCTCCTCGGCCCCCACCGGGGGTTGCGAACTGGGCCCGTCCACGGCTGACTCCAGGGCTGCGGCGTAGCTCTCGCGGTCGAAGCGCACCCCCGCCTTCCAGACCTGACGGATGTCCCGGGTGGCCAGGATGTCCTGCGTCGGGTCCCCCGACACCAGGACCAGGTCGGCGGCCTTGCCGGCCGCGATCACGCCCCGGTCGAGCAACCGGAAGCACCGCGCCGCGGCCCCGGTCGCCCCCGACAGCGCCGCCTCGGGGGCCATCCCCGCCTCCACGAGCAGCTCGAGCTCGCGGTGCACGCTCGCTCCGTGGAGGGTGCCGGGATTGGGGGCGTCGGACCCCACAAGCACCGGCACGCCGGCCGAAGCAAGGCGCGTCACCGCCTCGCTCGCGTGACCGAGGCGTGTTCCAGGCGGAAGCTGCACCGGGCCGAAGGTGCTGCACAGCTGGATCCGATCGGCACCGGTCAGGTAGGGACGCACGTTGGGATCCTCGGCAAGGCTCCTGCCACTGGCCGTCCCGCACGCCGTCTCCAGCACCGTGAGAGTCGGCACCACGAACGCGGCGCCCGTCAGAGCCGCGTCCAACGTGGCTTCGTCAAGCGGCATGTCCACGAACAGGTGCGCGAGCCCAGACGCCCGGTCCTCCAGCGACTCCCGCGCGTGCTCCAGCGTCATCACGTGGACCAGAGACAGCTTGTCGCGGCGCCGGGCCGCGTCGATGACGGCAGCGGCCGTCCGCCGGTCCAGCGAAGGGATGGGACGACCGAACAGGTTTCCGCTCTCGCGAATGATCTTGATGTAGTCCGAGCCCTCGGCCAGCCTTGCCTGCACGAACGCGTCCGCCTCGCCGAATTCGGTCAGCGCGGGGACCGGGATGCCGTACTGGGTCCCGTGGCCTCCGGGAGCCGTGGCGCAAAGACCCGCCGACAGCAGGTCCGCTCGGTCCGGGGGCCGGGCCCCTGCCTGCTCGGCGCGCATCGAGGCGGCGAAGTCCGGATCCGTGAACATGTCCAGCTCCGTGGTGACGCCGAACACCAGGGCCTGCTTCAGGTGGTCCGGCCCCCATGTGTGGGTGTGGCAGTCGATGAGCCCCGGCAGCAGGGTGCAACCCGAAGCGTCCACGACCTCGGCCCCCGCCGGCTGCTCGACGGTGGCTGCCACTTCGGCGATGGTGTCCCCGACCACCAGCACCTCGGCGCCGGGGATCAGCCGGAAGCCGTCGAAGACACGGGCCCCGCGGAACACCACTGCGGCCGGCGTGGCCATCACTGCCGCTCGGAAGTTCGGCCGGCGGGCCGGCTAGGAGATCCGGCAGGCATAGCCCCACTGGGGGCTGGGTGCCCGGATGGGCGAGGCCAGGTTGTAGTGGGGGGCGAGCGACTCGCTGCTGGCGGACGATCCGGTGAACTTCAGGACATCCAGGCCGCGCTCGTAGTCGAAGACGTAGACGTACTCACGGTGAAAAAGCGTCTGCCAGGCCTCCGTTGCCGGCGGCAGCCAGTAGCCGACCTGGCGGATGTCGCGCGGGTTGGACACGTCCAGGAATCGCACCCCCTGCTCGTACCAGGCGACGGCGGCAATGCCGTCCCGGTAGTCCAGGTAGTGCGATGAGCAGGAGATCACCGGCTGGGGGTTGCGATCGGGGGCCAGCGTGGGCGGGAGGGTGCCGCCCGACAGGTTGAAGTCGTCGAGCCGTTCGACCACCGGGCTCCCGTTGACCGTGTGGTACCAGCCGGTCTGAAAGCGGCCGTCGTTCGCGCACAGGCCGTTTGAGACCGCGAGCCAGTTCTCCTCCGTCACCAGGAGCAGCTCGCCGCGATCGACGGTGCTGTCGGCCATCTTGTCGGTGCGGGCGGAGAGGGCGTTCGGGCGCAGGGAGTTGTGCAGGATGAAGTTGTTCTTGAACGACCCAGACTGATTGTTTGGCTTCGCTGCCACCAATACCGGTTTCTCCGGATTGGCGGTTGTGAATCCGAACAACCCTCTTGATGTGGACGCCCACGCCACCCCCGACTCGTCCACTTGGACGTCGTGGGTGCGTCCGGGGACCGGGAACTTCGTCGAGGCCCTCGGCTGGCTCGGGTCTCGCAGGTCGATGACCTCGATCCAGTCGCTATAACCCCCGATCCAAGCGTACGAGCAGTCGTTGATGCACGACGCCGTGTGCGCGTCACCGAGGCTCAGGGGGGGAGCCGTCAGGATGGGAAGGCTCGGATTCGAAACGTCCACCACGTACAGCAGGCTCGGATAGCTCAGGGCGTGGTCAGCCGCGATCAGCAGGATGCGGCCGTTGGTGTCGACGTCCTCGTTTTCGAAGTGCGGCAGCTGCAGGGCCCCCTTGGGGACCGGAACACCCCGCGAGACATCGTAGATCCGCAGACCCTGGGAGCCGGTGACGTAAAGGGTGTCACCGATGATCCGGCCCCCGATCATGCCCGGGTCGGGAATCGTCGCGACCAGCTCCACGTTGTCCGACGACAGCACGCCCGCCGGAAGGGCCCGGACGGGCGCAGCCGACAGCGACGAAGCGACCGCGACGCAGGCGGCGGCGGTGCGCAGCCACTTCGACGAAAGTCTCATCGCCACTTCATTCTGCGCCCGCCGCCCGAGTCCTGCGGCGATTAGATCGAGGAGATCTCGAAGACCCCCCCGAGGACCTCGTTGGCCTCTTTGATCTTGTCGGCGTTCCCGACGCTGCCCAGCGCCGACGTCCCCTGCTTGAGGTAGGTCTGGGCCACCCTCTTCAGGTCGTCTTCCGTCACCTCAAGGAGCCTGCGCTTGAACTCGGCCCGCACCTCGGACGTGTATCCGGCCAGGTCGTCGAAGTAACGGCGGCGGCCCTTGATGTCCGGGGAGCTCAGGGGGTCGACCTGGCTGCACGACTGCAGGATCGCCTCCTTGAACTCGTCCGGATCGGGCTGGGTGCCGAGAACCTCGTCCACCGCGGAGTCAAAGGTCTGGAAGGTCCGGACGACGTGAGGGTCGCGGTAGGACCCGAAGGTGAACGAACCGGCCTCCCGGTTGGCGTTGGACATCGACCCGTACGCGCCGCCCTTTTCCCGGATCTCCCGGTGGAGGTAGGTGGCCTTGAGGAAGTTGCCCAGCACCATCAGGGGCGCGGCGTCTGGATGCGTGAAGCCCACCGTACGGACGACCTTCGCGTTGTACGTCACGGGCACCGACGTCGTCTTCGCCTCGAAACGTCCGGACGGCGTGAACTCCGCCAAGGTAGCGGTCGCCGGGGCTCCGGACGGCAGCGTGGAAAGCGCCTGCTGCAGCAGCGCGCGCACCTCGTCCACGTGCCGGTCGTCGGTCGTGACGCAGATGTGCAGGCCCCCAGCCTGGAACAGCTGCGACGCGATGGACGTCATGTCGGCGATGACCTCGGCGAGGTCATCCGGACCGAGCTGGGCAAGCTCTTTGAGCAGGGCGAGCTGTGACAGGCCGCTGAGCCTTTCCTGCAGGAGCCCGGCTGCGTCGAGCTTGGAGCCGGCCAGCAGCTGCGCGTACATGTGGCCCGCCTGGACGACGAACGCCTCGGACTGGGCCTTGTACTCCGCGATGATGTCCTTGAGGCGCTTGGGCTCAAACGAAAGCTGCGTCAGCACGTCCCGGAGGACCTCCACGAACGGCTCGTGGTTGCGGGCCAGCGCCTTACCGCCGACGCTGAACTGCTGCAGGACCTCGCCGTTGGCGGCGTGCCGCAGCTGGACTCCGGCCGAGATGCCGCCGGTGTACCGGTCGATGCGCAGGGCTTGGGACAGGTAGTCGTGGCCCCCTGCGCCGACGCGCGACAGCGCCCGTGCGAAAAGCGGAAGGCGGTCCTTGAGGCGGTCATCCAGGCCCGAGAAGTCCGCCAGGATCGTGATGTAGGTGAGGCCGTTGGTCGGCTGCGGCGCGAAGGCCACCTCCGCGCCGTGGATGCGCTCGATCGAAAGCTCCACGTCCTCGTCGCGCATGGGGACGTCCCCCAGCTCCAGGGTGGGAAGCACCGAGATGTCCTGCCTCGCCTCCTGCTCGGCCTTGAGCGCCATCGTCTCGTCGAGGATCGCGCGCTTGTCGTCCTCCGTGAGCTTGGCCTCGATGGCTGCGACGCGCTCGCGCTCCGCGGCAACCTGCCGGTCCTCCATGTCCTGGTCGGGAGTCACGACCATGCGGGCCCGGTGGGGGTTGTCGAGCAGGTACTTGCGGATCAGGTTCTCGAAAAACGGACCCGCCTTCAGCTCGTCGTGCAGTCGCGCGAAGTCCTGCTCGAGCTGCAGCGCCCGGTAAGGGTCGCCGCCGTAGACGTAGGCCGAGCTCAGGTAGAAAAAGACCCTCAGCGCGTACGGAAAGCCGGCATTGGAGACCTCGCGTGTCGACAGCTCCCCCTGGTGGACGGCCGCGTCCACCATCTCGCGGTCGACGCCCTTCTCCGCCAGGTCCCTGAGGGTCGACAGCATGAGCTCCTCGATGCGCTGCGCGTCTGCAGCGTCGGCTCCCTTGAGCCCGGCGGCGAACACCGCTTCCTTGAAGCTGTCGTGAAAGCCCGACCCGCTTGCGAGCGCCTCGCCGAGGCCCGACTCGATCAGCGCCTTGCGCAGCGGAGAGGCCGCGTTTTTGAGGAGAACCTCGCCGAGGATGTTCAAAGCCAGGATCTCGAAAGAGTTCGAGACCTTCGCGGTCAGCCAGGTGACCAGCACCTCGGCCTTTTTGGACGGGTCCTCGTCACGGCTGAGCGGGTAGACGTCCCGGTACTCGCGCGGAGCGTCGAACCGGGGCTGGTCGGGGATGGCCACGTCGACCTCTGTGCGGTCGAACTTGGACAGCGCCAGCTGCTCGATGCGCTCCAGAACCTGCTCCAGGGGCATGTCCCCGTAGGTGTAGAACCAGGCGTTGGACGGGTGGTAGTGGCGGGCGTGAAAGGCCTTCAGGTTCTCCCAGGTCAGATCCGGAATGGCCTCCGGGTCGCCTCCGGAGTTGTTGGCGTAGGTGGAGCCGGGCATGAGCGCCTTGCCGATCGACCGGTAGACGACTGCCGCCGACGACGCCATTGCGCCCTTCATCTCGTTGAAGACCACGCCCTTGATGCGCAGGCCCGAGGAGGGGTCGTCGGTCTGCTCGAACTCGAGCCTGTGACCCTCCTGCTTGAACGACTTCTCCTCGATGCGGGGGAAGAACGTGGCGTCCAGGTAAACGTCCAGGAGGTTGTAGAAGTCCTTTTCGTTGCGGGTGGAGAACGGGTACATGGTGGCGTCGGCGCCGGTCATCGCGTTCATGAAGTCGCTCAGCGACCGGCGCGTCATGGAGAAGAAGGGGTCACGGACGTCGAAGCGCTCGGACCCGGCCAGGACGACGTGCTCGAGGATGTGGGCGACACCGGTGGAGTCCTTCGGGACCGTCGGAAACAGCACGACGAACGCCTTGCCGTCGTCCGGGGCCTCGATGTGGATGTGCCTGGCCCCCGTCGGCTGGTGGGTCAGCTCGTAGTACGTCCCCTTGAGGTGCTCGAGCCACTCGACCCGGTCGACCCGGTACCCGCCGATGGTCGTGCCGACGTCGAACCTAGACATAGTCGTATCCATGAGATCCCTTCCCATCACCCGCGGCGCGCGGGCGCGCGCCGGCCGAACAGTCAGTCTACAGGCCGAACGCGCGGCCGCCCGGCGACAAGATGACGCCCGCTACTCCGCCGCTATCGCCTCCAGGACATTCAGACGCGCGCCCCGCCTCGCCGGGAATATGGCTGCCAGGACGCCGGCCGCCCCGGCCAGCAGCACGAACGTGACCAGCTGGCCCACGGGCAGCGTGAGGCCGCCGACGTTGTCGCCCGGAAGGGCAGCGATCATCGCCGCGGCAAAGAACACGCCGATGGGAAGTCCGAGGGTGGCCCCGAGGACGGCGATCACGACCGCCTCCCAGCGGATCATCGCCCTCACCTGACGGCGGCTCATCCCGATTGCGCGCAGGAGGCCGAGCTCCCGCGTCCGCTCGAAGATCGACAGCGCCAGGGTGTTGGTGATCCCCAGCAGCGCGATGACCACGGCCAGCGCCAGCAGCGCATAGATCAGGCCGAGCAGCCGGTTGAGCTCCTTTTCCTGCTCGCGCTTGAACTCCACCTGGTCCCGGACCGTGACCTGCGGGAACGGCCGCAGCTCCTCGGTGATGGCCGTACGGGCCGCGGCCGGCCTGACCCCCCTCGCCGCCCCGGCGAGGATGAACGAATCGCCTTCAAACTCGAAGTTGGCATCAAAGGTGGCGTGGCTCACGAGGTGGTCCGAGTCGCGCAGCAGCCCGTTCTGCCGGAAGAGGCCCGCGACCTTCAGGGGCTGGTTTCCAGTCCGGGCGAACCGGAAGGTGATCGCGTCCCCGAGGCCCCGCTTGTTCGCGCGCGCCCAGCTTTCGGTCACGAAGACCTCCCCTGGGCCCAGCTTCTCGAGCGTCCCCTGCTGGACATCCAGGTTCGCGACCGCCGCCAGGGCCGCAGGGTCAGACGACGAGACGCGGACGCGCTTGGCACCGATGGCTGCAGGTCCGAACCGCATGCCGGCCACCGCGGACAGCTCCGGACGCCGTGCCAGGGCGGCGGCCAGCTCGCTGCTCACACCCCTTCCGGATTGGTCGGCTGCGCGCGAGGTGAGGATAAAGTCGGCGCCGAGACTGGTGTCCAGCACCCTGAACGCCGACGCCTTGATCGAAGAGGCGAACACGGCGACGAAGCTGACCAGAGCCAGGCCGATCATCAGGGCAGCCGCCGTTGAAGCCGTTCGCTTGGGGCTGCGTCCGGCGTTTTCGCGCGCCAGGCGCGCCGTCAGCTTAAAGACCGACACGAACGGCCACGCTATCCAGCGGGACAGCGGACCGGCGAGAGTGGGGCTGGCCGTGGCAACGCCTATGAACACCACGACCGCCCCGAGGCCGACGACCGACGGGCGGTTGCCCACGTCGCCGGCAAGGCCGAGGGCCAGGATCGCCAACCCCAGCGTGGTGACGGCCGCGCCGAGCTCCGTGCGGTAGCCGTGGGTTCGGTCGTCGTCACCGGGCGAATCCTCACGAAGCGCAGCCATCGGCGGCACCCTGCCCGCTTTACGCGCGGGCAGCACCGACGCGGCCAGCGTCACGAAGATGCCCACGACCAGAGCGACGATCACCGTGCGGGGGAGCAGCACCGTCCCCGAGTCCGGCAGGTCGAGTCCGAACGCGGAGAGAAGCGACTTGAGCGCGCCCGCGACCAGCACTCCGAGCCCCAGTCCGACCACCGACGCCACCACGCCGGTCGCCAGCGCCTCCGCCACCACGACGCGCATGATCTGGCGGTTCGAGGCCCCCAACGCCCGCAGCAAGCCGAACTCCCGCGTGCGCTGGGCGACGATGATCGAGAACGTGTTGAAGATGATGAAGCTGCCGACGAACAGGGACACCCCCGCGAACACCAGCAGCGCGATCCCGAAGAAGTTCAGGCCCTCCTGGATCTCCTCGGTCTGCTCCTTCACGAGGCTGTCGGTGGTGATCGCCTCAAAGCCGTCCGGCAGCCGGTCACGGATGCGCCTTGCCAGGACTTTCGACGACACGCCCTCATCGCCGGCGATCTCGAGGCTCTCCAAAAAGCCCGGGAGTCCGAGCAGGCGCTGAGCCGTCGGCAGCTGGAAAGCCGTGAGCCTCGCGCCCCCGAAGTTGTCGGATGTGCCGAACCTGGAGGTCCCGACCACGGTGAACCGCTCAGACGGCCCTGAGAAGACAATGTCGATGGACTGTCCGAGCTTCATCTTCTGGTCCCGGAACGTCTGGGCGTCCACTACGACCTCATTGGCGGCACGGGGCCCCCGGCCTGAACCGAGACGCAAGGGAGAGACGGGGGTCTCGCTCCAGGACAGTCCGATCGACGGTCCGCCGGAGGTCAGCGGCTTGCCGTCGCGGCCCAGGATCTGCGCGTAGCCGGCGGCGGTTCCGTCCGCGATTTGCACGCCCGGGACCTCGCGCACCGTCCGCAGCAGCGCCTCCGGGACCTTGGCCCGGGGGCCGAATCCTGAGAACGGCTGCTTGCCCCTCACCTGCACGTCGGTGCTGGACGTCACGTCCTGGATGAGCTTCGTGAACAGCTTTTCCAGCGTGTCCGTGAGCACCAGCGAGCCGGCCACGAACGCCACCCCGAGCACCACCGACAGCGCCGTCAGCGCCAGCCGCAGCTTGTGCGCCGACAGCCCCGCGAGCGTCGCCTTCAGCAACTCAGGCCTCTAGGGACTTGATGCGGTCCAGGATCGACTCCACCGTCGGTGCCTGCAGCTCGTCCACCGTCCGGCCGTCCTGCAGGAACACGACCCTGTCGGAGTAGGCGGCCGCGGCGGGGTCGTGGGTCACCATCACCACCGTCTGTCCGAACTCACGGACGGCGCGGCTCATGAACGCGAGCAGCTCGTCGCTGGCGCGGGAGTTGAGGTTGCCGGTGGGCTCGTCGGCGAACACGATCTCCGGACGGGAAGCCATGGCCCTGGCCGCCGCGACGCGCTGCGCCTGGCCCCCGGACAGCTGGGACGGCTTGTGCGACAGCCGGTCCCTGAGCCCGACCGTGTCGATCACCATGTCCACCCACTTCTGGTCGGGCTTTCGTCCGGCGATGTCGATCGGCAGCGTGATGTTCTCCAGAGCCGTGAGGGTGGGGACGAGGTTGAACGACTGGAATATGAAGCCGACCTTGTCGCGCCTGAGGTTGGTCAGGCGCTTTTCGTCCAGGGCCGTCAGCTCGGTGTCGCCGAGGTAGACCTTGCCGGACGTGACCTGGTCGAGCCCGGCCAGGCAGTGCAGCAACGTGGACTTCCCGGATCCGGACGGACCCATGATCGCGGTGAAGCGTCCCTTGTCGAACCGGACGTCCACCTCGTGCAGCGCCCGCACGGCCGCTTCCCCGCGACCGTAGACGCGCGACACCTTCTCCGTGCGGGCCGCGGCCTCCCGAGGGGGCTCGGGAGTCGCCTCCACGTCACGTGGGCGACGCCTGCGTCCGTCGGGCGCGGGCGCGCGTCGTGTCCGAGGCTGCTGCGAATCCACAGGCGCCTTGATTCGGGTGGGCCGGTCTTCGTCCGGACGGGCCTTCACGACGCGGGACCGGGCAGACGCCACCTTCCGGGGACGCCCGGCTTGGCTCATTGGGGCACCGGCACTACTTCTCGTAGTACCAGGTCTCGCCACTCCAGCTGTAGTTGCCGTTTCGCTGAGTAGGAGTGAAAGAGAAAGTGGCCGTGGCCTCTCCGCCCGGGCCGAGCTCAAAGTAGCCGCCGTCCACCTTCGCGGTGTGGGTCTGGAGCGACCCGTCCGGCTTTGTGACCTTCAAGGTGAAGTCGCCCTGGGGAAAGACGAACGTCTTGTCGGTCGGGTTGGCAATTCGCGCCGACACGTCAACGCGCCGCACCTCGTCTCCCTGTGGTCGATCGGGTCCGGGTGGTCGTGCCGGTTCGTTGTTCGGACCGATCAACTGAGACGTGAAGGTGAAGCTGGGAAAACCGCTGTCACCAGGCTCTTTTGATCGGATGCTGCTGCTCACTCCTTCAAGCCGGCCCTCCTTGAGGCCCATCGCATAACTGTTCTCCGTGCAGAAGCGCCGATTCGAGCCGGCGTTTGGACAGTTGATGTTGGCGGGACGCGGGGGGGCGGTCCTGGTGGAGGGCGCGCTCGTGGTCCTGGTCGTCGTGGTCGTCGTGGTCGTCCCCGTGACCGAGATCTTCGTCTCCTTGCCGCCGGGGGGGCGACCAGGCGCCGAGGTCGGCCCCGGCGTCGTCCCTGGGGCCGGGGTGGCCGTCAGCTGGGGCGTTTCGTCCGGAGGGAAGGTCGGAGTCTCTGTCGACACGGGGACGGCTGTCCGGCGCCCGGACGTCAGCTCCGAGTCGTCGTCGGCCACCTTGACCGCGACGGTGGCGATGATGGCCCCCACCACTATCCCGGTCACTACGAGCAGAAGTGAGCGTTGATTCACGAGGTTCCTCCCCAGAGTCCGGACGGTTGTCCAGGGCCAGTATCGGACCGGAGGGGACCCGGAACAAGTGGACCGTGGAACGTCAGGGCCGCGGAGTCCCGGCCCCCCGGACGTCGACCTGCCTGAGCAGGAGCGTGACCGTCCCCCCGGCACGGGCCGTCAGGGCTATCCGACGACCGTCCGGAGAAAAGGCAGCACCGCACACCGTCCCCTCCTCCAGCAGCGCGCGCTGTTGCTGGGGATCGTCAGCTTTCACCAGCCGCAGCTCGCCGGACTCAGACCCCCGGATGTAGGCCAGGGCCGACCCGTCGGGTGACCAGCTGGGCTTCCCGCCGTCGGCCAGCTTCTTGCGGGGCCCCCCGGCGTCGGAGACGAAGACGGCGCCGGCGCTTTCGATGGCAAGCCGGTCGGCAACCGGCGAGAACGTTGCGGCGAGGCCGGGGCCCGCGTCCTGACGGGTTCCGTCCAGAAGGCTCAGGACCACGATGAGCGCGCCCCGCGGCCCACCGGACACGCCGGGCTCGGGACGCGTCGCGAACGCAAGTTTGTCCCCCTCATGCGACCAGGACAGCCCGGAAAGAAGACCGCGCGGCTCGCGGAACACGACCTCCGGCGAGGAACCGTCCGGCGCCGCGACGCTTATCTCCTTGCGGTCGGCCGTGAGCATCGCGAGCCGGTCGCGCGCCGGCGACCACGCCACCTGTGATCCCTGCACCGCCGCCGGAAGCTCGAACGTCGCGCCGTTGGAGGGATCCAGCAGCGACCGTCCGAGGATCAGCCGGCCGTCCGGTGTGAACCCGGGGGCGCAGGGAAGGCCCCGCGCCACCTCGGCCGGGGCGCCCAGGACGATCGACTCGAGCGCAGCGGGCAGAGGCCGCGGCGACGGAGGTGCGGCGATGCCGAAGGGCACCACCTCGAATCGCCCCCGCACACGGGGCGTCGCGCCCTCGCCGGACGAAGCGCGCAGGTCGTAGCGCCCGGGGGCGACGGGAATCGTGGCCGTACCCCCGGGGGCCGGCACCGTCGCCGGGATAGCGGCCGACTTCAGCTTCCGTGGCGGCGCGATCGTGCCCATCTCGTGGCACTGGTCCGCCTTTCCGGCAACGCAGAAAAGCACGCGGACGTTTTCACGCCGCGGCCAGCCGGCCAGCCGGATCAACGGCTTGGTGCCGACCGGACCGGAAGCGGGATCAGACAGCACGGCGGGCTGCGGCGGAGGCGGCCGCCTCGACTCCACGAAACGCAGCGCGGCGAGCGAGCCGGAGACCAGCGCAATCGTCACAAGCACCGCCTGCGCCGCGAGCTTCGGGCTCGGGCGCGGCGCAGCAGGTAGAAATCTGCCTCTCTTGCTCAGCCTCGCCTCCCGCGGACGCGCAGTTCGTCGCCTTTGCGGCGGACCGAGCCGACGATACCGGAGCGGCGCGGCCGAGCCTCGCATTGTCCGGGTGCGCAGCCGAGGGGCAGGGAACATATCGTGAATGCATGGACACAAAAACAGTCGTCGTCATTCCAGGAGATGGAATAGGTCCGGAGATCTGGGCAGCCTCCCGTCCGGTGCTTGAGTGCGCGCTCGCGGAGTCGGGTGAGGGCCGCTTTGTGTGGGAGGAGTGGCCGGCGGGACAGATCGGCATAGAGCAGAGCGGCTCGCCGCTTCCGAAGGAGACGCTGGACGCGATCGACCGTCACCGCGTCGCCTTCAAGGGACCTCTCACCACCCCGGTCGGCACTGGATTCAGGTCGGTCAACGTCGCGCTGCGCGTGCACTTCAATCTCTACGCCAACATCCGCCCGATCCGATGCCTGCCCGGCGTGCAGACACCCGTCCACTCTCCGGAGAAGGTCGACATCGTGCTGTTCCGGGAGAACACCGAGGACGTCTACGCCGGATTCGAGCTGGAGGCCGGGACCCCCGAGGCGTTGGAGATGGCAGCGTTCTGCAAGGAGCGCTTCGGCTGGCCGATCCCTCCGGACGCCGGTCTGGGCCTGAAGCCGATCTCGGCCTCCGCGTCCAAGCGGCTGGTTCGCGCGGCGCTGCGCTACGCAATCGCCCACGGGCGCGACTCGGTCACCCTGGTCCACAAGGGCAACATCCAGAAGTTCACCGAGGGACGCTTCCGCACCTGGGGCTACGAGGTCGTCCGGGACGAGTTCGCCGACACCACCGGCATCGAGGGGGCCGAGGACCTGAACGGCCGCATCGCCGTCCGCGACCTGTTGGCGGACGCTTTCCTGCAGGAGATCCTCATCCGTCCTGAACGCTTCGCCGTGGTTGCAACGACCAACCTCAACGGCGACTACGCCGCCGACGCCCTGGCCGCCCAGGTCGGCGGAGTGGGGGTCGTGCCGGGAGCCAACATCAACGAAGAGGAGGGACGGGCGGTCTTCGAGCAGACCCACGGCACAGCTCCGTCCATCGCCGGACAGGACATCGCCAACCCCGTCGCCATGGTCCTGTCGGGAGCCATGATGCTGGACTTCTTCGAGTGGACGGACGCCGCTACTCGCGTGCGGGCTGCGGTTGCATCAGTTGTGGGAGGCGGAGTGGGGACCGAGGACCTGGGCCTGGCC
>DATLNZ010000085.1 GCA_035536535.1 Actinomycetota bacterium
GAGCAGTCGAACGGCAGCTCCTCCAGCGGACGCACGTGCCGGGACATGCGCGAGCCCAGCGCCTCCTGGCGCAGCACCGCCCCGGGACCTTCCAGGGTCATGGTCCACGTCCCGGGATCCACCTCCGGCGGGGACCTCCAGGACTGCGGGTCGTCCGGGTCCTCGTAGAACACCTCCAGTTCCGGAGCCGGCCAAAGGCGGTCGCCTCCCGCCACGGGGGCCGGTCCGTCGTACAGGACGTTGGGCAGGTGCTCTCCGCACCGCAGCTCCGCGACGCGGGCGCCGGCGCGCGTCACGACCACCGACCCGGTCCCGGAGGAGAAGGTGTGGTGGTCGGTCACCGCTCGCCGTGATGCATCGTCCACTCGGGAGTAACGTCGCGCGCGGCGTCCACGAGTCCCAGGAACTCGTAGGTCCATACGGTGACCGGTCCATCGGGGGTGGCGGCTTCGACGGCGACCCTGCGGTAAAGCGTGCCCTCGTCCTCGAGTTCGTCGAGCACGGGCAGCGCGGCCGCCCAGTCGTTCAGCCACATCACGAACCCGCTCACCCGCCCCTCGCGATCGAGACGTGCCGACGGGACCCGGTGTCGTACAGGCGTCCGCCGACCGTTGCGGGTACCGCCCGTTGCAGGAACGGCTCGATCACATGGCGCAGACGGAAGCCCGGTTTCAGCAGGCCGTAGACGAACACGGCTTCAGGGCTCACGAGCTTCGCGACCCGATGAGTCCCGCCATCAGCTGCGTGGCCGCCGCGGCCGGATCCGGCGAGTCAACGATCGCCCGCACGACGACCACCCTGTCCGCACCGGCGTCCGCGACCTGGCGGACGTTCATCGGGCTTATCCCCCCAATCGCAAACCACGGGAAGGTCACCGTCCGTGCGGCCATTTCAATCAGGTCCAGCCCCACCGCCGGGCGCCCCGGCTTCGTGGGGGTCTCGTGGACCGGCCCCACCGCGATGTAGTCGATGACTCCCCGCTCGTGCAGCGCGGCAGCGTCGGCAATCTGGTCCGGGGAGTGCGTGGACAGCCCGACGATCACGTCGGGACCGACGATGTCCCGGACGGCCTCGGGCGGCAGGTCGTCCTGACCGACGTGCACCCCGTCGGCCCCCAGGACCCTCGCCACGTCCGGACGGTCGTTCACCACGAACGGCACGTCCAGCCGTTCGCAGGCCTCCTGCCAAAGCGCGCCCGTCCGAAGGATCGCCTTGGCTTCGCCTTCCTTGTCCCGCAGCTGCACGATCCCCACGCCGGCGGCCACCACTTCGGCAAGGTCGGTGAACCCTGGCCCGGCGACCAGGTACAGCCGCGCGCGATTCAGCGCCGCCCGGCGGTGGTCCGGCCTCATCCGCCCTGCACCGGACGCACGACCTCCAGGACGTCCCCCGGCTCCAGCCGCACCGTGTCGAAGTCCGACCTCGCCACGGGCAGCCCGTTGCGTTCCACGACCACCCACCGGGAGCCGAGGCCGAGCATCTCGATCAGCCGCTGCACCGTGCAGTCCTGGGGCACCTCGATCGGCTTTCCGTTCGCGCTCACCACCATCGCCGCGACCGTATCACCGGGGGCCGGGGGCGAGGCTTGGATATCGGCCCTCCCGACCCCCGTCACTTCCAGACGGTCGTTCGCGAAGAAGGGCGCGTCCAGTCCCTCACAGACCTATCACCACTCTCGGCTCGACCTGTCCCGGACCCACTGCGCCACCTCGTCGGCGTCCACGGGCAGCGTCGTGTCCACCTCGAGCAGAGGGGACTCCAGGGGCAGTGGGCGTCCACCTTCCTTCAACCAGAGCTGCCAGTCCTGTTCGCCCCGTTCGCGGTCGCCGTGCCTGGTTGGATCCCTCCGGGCCCTCTCCTCGTAACGCTGTCGCGCAACCTCGTAGGGGCACCTGCAGTAGACCTGAACGAGTCGGGGGCCGACCGCCTGGAGTTCCGACACGAACGAGGCATGGAAGAAAGAGTCGAGTACAGCGCCGGAGTAGGCGTATGCGACGAGCGCGTACAGGACTTGCTGACTGGCCTTGCCGATCTCATTGCACGCGGCAG
>DATLNZ010000086.1 GCA_035536535.1 Actinomycetota bacterium
CGAGGCGATGATGGAGGCCGCCGCCACGCTCAATCTGCCCACGAAGGTGGCGGCGACTCTCGTCGCCTCGACGATCGAGGGCGCGGGGGCGATGCTGTCGGGGGCCGACGATCCACCCGAGGTCCTGCGCCAGCAGGTCACGTCGCCCGGGGGGACGACCGCTGCCGCGCTACAGGTCCTGGAGGAACGCGGATTTCGCATTTCCCTGGTCGAGGCGATCCGGGCAGCCGCGCGTCGGAGCGGGGAGCTGGGCGCTTGACGACACCGGAATCGCCGGCCGCGGGGACCGCCGCAGCGGCGGACGGAGCGGAGTTGGCAGCGGCTCTGGAGTCGTCCGGGGTGGCCGGTCGGATCATCACGCCCGTCCACGACGTCTACCGCAAGGCGCGGATGCTGTCCGAGGGGCGCCCGTCGGCGCTCATGGGCCTGCGCCATCTGCTGCCCGTCGAGATGAGCGAAGTGATGGACGCGCTGGCGCGCCTGTCGGGCCGGCCCTTCCCGCGCGAGGGCAACACCGATGACCTGTCGTGGGTGCAGCCGGAACTCGTCGTCGAGCAGGCGGTCAAGGCGGGCGCCCGGCTCGCCCAAGCCTGTGTCCGCGGCGAGAAGGTCCTGTTCGGGACCGGCCATCCCGCCGGCCCGATCGACCTGTACATGCGCCTGGCCAAGGCCATGACCCTCCGCGGGGCCGAGGTGCTGGAGTTCGCGGAGGCCGAGCCGTTTGAGATGGACGAGGGCCTGAGGCGTCATCACATCCGCTACGTGGGCAGGGTGGCCTGCGTGTGCAGCGGCGGCGACCTCGTCCACTGCCACCAGGCCCGCCCGATGGAGTACCTGCTGGACACCGGACCGCATCCCGACCTGGTCGTAGGCGACCACGGTTTCGCCGGCGCCGCCCTGGCCAGGGGAGCAGGCGCGGTGGCGATCGTCGACACCAACGACCCCGCGCTCGTGCTGGCATGGGCTCGCGGACTGCCGGTCTGTCCGATCCTGTGCGACGACAACCGGACCCCCATCAGCTACCTGCCTCTGGCGAGGTTTCTGGTCTCGCGGCTTCCGCCGCTGGCCCCGGCTCCCGAGCACTAGCCCGGCTTTTGCGCCCGAGCTTTCACGGAGCTGCTTTGGCAGCCGCCGCGCGGCCGACAGTAGGATGCAGCGCGAAAGGAGCAGGGATGCCGCGAACAGGACGACAGCTCGCCCGCCTATTGACGGCCGCGGAGGTCGCCAGGACGATGCGGGTGTCGAGGATGACGGTCTACAGGCTCATCCGCGCCGGCTCGCTCAAGGCCGTGCGGGTGGGACGCAACTACAGGGTTCACGAGGAGGACCTGTCCAGGTACCTGTCCTCCTCGGCCGTACCCACCTGACCGTCGGCGAAGACAGTCCTTTCCCGCGCCGCCCGTACCGATGGACGAGATCGAGCGTGCGCACGCGGCTGCGGTACAGACGCTGGTGGCCGCGCCGGGCAGGATTTTCGTCGTTGGGGGCATGGACTCCGGCAAGACGACCTTCTGCGCGCGCGTGGCGCGGGCCGCGGTCCAAGCGGGGCACGTGGCCGCGGTCGTGGACGCCGATCTCGCACAGTCCACCATCGGCCCCCCTTCCACCGTCGGGCTGAGGATCTTCCGGACGCTGGAGGACACCGCACCCGAGGCCTGGGGACGTCCGGACGCGATGGCTTTCGTGGGTGGAGTCGCCCCCCGCGGCAACTTTTTGCCGCTGGTGACGGGGACGGCGAAGCTTGTGATGCGCGCAATCGAGATGGGGGCCCGGCTGATCGTCGTGGACACATCGGGCCTCATCGCCGGAGTGGCCGGACAGATCCTCAAGCTCATGAAGGCGGAGCTGTGCCGGCCCCACCACGTCGTCGCCATCGCCCAGGGCGGCGAGCTGGATCCGATCGTCGGCGTGCTGCGGCGTTTTTTGTCGGTCCAGGTGATGGCGTTGACGGTCCACCCGGACATCAGGGTCAGGCCGGTGGACGAGCGGCTGACCTACCAGGAAAAGGCATTGGCCGCGTTTCTCGGTCCCGAGGTGCACAGGTGGCGCGTAAAGCCAACCGTGTTCATGCCCTCTCTGCCCCCGGACTTCGACCTGAACGCGCTGGAAGGGCTGCTTGTCGGGGTCGACAACGGGCACGGGGACTGTCTGGGCCTTGGGATCCTGGAGTGCCGCGAGGACTCGCTTCGACTTCTGACCCCTGTGGCCGAGGGAGTCAAGGCGCTGAGGCTGGGCTCCGTCCGGGTGACGCCACAGGGTACGATTACCGGGCGGGTCGACATCCCGGCGATGTTCGACGGTCCGATCGACCCGAGACCCTCGTGAGTGGAGCTTCGGCGCGTTCGGCGCGTCTTTGAAGTTGATCCGGATCAGAAAGGTGTGCGCTTGGGTTCGGTCCTGAAGAAGCGGCGCAAGAAGATGCGCAAGAAAAAGCACAAAAAGCTGCTGAAGAAGACGCGCTGGGAGCGGCTCAACCGCAAGTAGTCCCGGAAGGGCTTGGCGTGGGCAGACGCGTCCTCATAACCCGGCTTTCCTGGTTCCTCAGCTCCCGCTTGGCACAGATGCTGGAGCAGGACCCGGACGTGGAGTACATCCTCGGGGTAGACCTGCAGGAGCCGGCAGCAGAGCTCGAGCGCACCGAATACCTGCGCGCGGACATCCGCCGTCCCGTGCTCGCGCGGGTGATCGAGGCCACCGGCATCGACACCGTCATCCACCTCGGCCTGTACTCGACTCCCGACGAGGCGGGGGGCCGGGGCGCGATGCACGACCTGAACGTGATCGGGGCGATGCACCTGTTCGCGGCCTGCCAAAAGGCCGGGACGGTGAAGCGTGTGATCGTTCGGTCCTCGACCGCGGTCTACGGAGCCGACTCCGGAGACCCGGCGGTGTTCACAGAGGAGATGGGGCACTCCTCGCGCAACGAGCCCTTCGGACGTGACTGCTCGGAGATGGAGGGCTATGCGCGAGACTTCGCCCGTCGCCGGCGGGACGTCCTGACCACGACGTTCCGTTTCGCCAACATCCTCGGTCCGGCGTCGGACACGCCGCTTGCGCAGTACCTGACGATGCCCATCGTGCCCACGATGCTCGGATTCGATCCGCGGCTGCAGTTTATCCACGAAGACGACGCGGCGGACCTGCTGCTCCGGGCTCTGCGGGAGCCCGTGGCGGGGACGTACAACGCCGTCGCCGAAGGCGTCATGTACCTGTCGCAGGTGATCCGTCAGGGCGGACGGCTCGAGCTGCCCATGCCCATGGCGGCGCTGAACCTGCTGGCTCCGGTCGTGAGACTGACCGGCCAAGGGCTGCGCATACCTCCGCACGTGGTCCGGCTCATCCAGTACGGCCGGGTGGCCGACAGCGGCAGGCTGCGCACTCAGCTGGGGTACGTCCCGCGCTACACGACACGCGACGCGGTCAGGGAGTTCTACGCCGAACGCCGCCTTCGGCGCGTGGTCCGGGCGACGCAGCCACAGCCGTGGGAGAGGGAGCTTCAGGAATTCGTCACCCGCAAGGGCCGCGAGCGCTTTGTGACATCCGGATCCAGGAGGCGGAACTGATGTCAGAGGCACAGGTCGTCTCTCTGGCGAGGCGTGGTCCTCAGCGCTGCCGCGCGATAACGGTGCGTGGGGTCCCTTGCCGCAACCAGGCGGTGGAGGAGGCTCAGTTCTGCCGGGTCCACCTGCCCTCCGACGCCCGCGAGTCGCCCAACCTGCTGAGCGGGCCCCTGGACATCCTGCGTCGCGACGACCTTGCCGGGCTCGTGGAGTTTCTGCGCCGGCGCATGCGGGGCGAGTACGAGGTGGACACGTTCGGCTTCGACAGGGAGCTCAGCGAGATGGTGCTGCCCGTCCTGGGCCCCCTCATTGAGAAGTACTGGCGGGTGGAGGTCATCGGCAACGACCACCTGCCGGCCGAGGGGGCGGCGCTCCTGACGGCCAACCATGCGGGTGCGCTGCCGGTGGACGGAGTGGTACTCAGGTCGCTGGTGTGGCAGCGTCCTCCGCACAGACACCTGCGGATGCTTGTGGCCGACCTCGCCTTCACCATGCCGTTTTTGTCGGGTCTGGTTCGCAAGACGGGCAACACGATGGCTTGCGCGGAGGACGCCGAGCGCCTGCTTGATGCCGGAGAGATCGTGGCCGTGTTCCCGGAGGGGTTCAAGGGCGTTGGCAAGGGGTTTCGACAGAGGTACCGGCTGCAGCGGTTTGGGCGCGGAGGGTTTGTCGAGGTCGCGATCAGGACGGGCACCCCGATCATCCCGGTTTCGATCGTAGGCAGCGAGGAGATCTACCCGATGATCGCGGATGTTCGTCCCCTGGCGCGCCTTCTAGGCCTGCCCTACTTCCCCATTACGCCGCTGTTCCCGTGGCTCGGCCCCCTGGGGATGCTGCCCCTGCCCTCAAAGTGGATCGTGGAGTTCGGGGAGCCGATCGCCACCGAACATCTCGGTCCGGACGCGGCGTCGGACCCGATGGTGGTGTTCGAGACGACGGATCAGGTGCGGCAGGCGATCCAGCAGACGCTGGTCAAGAACCTGCGCATTCGGCGGTCCGCGTTCTGGTGACGCGGCGCCTCAGGGGGCCGAGGCCGTGGGGGCCGGCGTCCGCCGCACCGTCCCCGGACGGGTGGTCGTCCTGAACGAATACGAGTAGCGGACGAAGGCGGTGCGCGAGTACCTCGCCTCCGCAACCAGTTCGTAACGGCCT
Organism: Actinomycetota bacterium; assembly: GCA_035536535.1. Lineage (NCBI taxonomy): Bacteria > Bacillati > Actinomycetota > Actinomycetota bacterium. Next base: position 4,713 of record DATLNZ010000086.1, read on the forward strand.
GGCTCCAGGTCGAACTCCAGTGGCTCGTCCCACGCGTTCACACGCCGGACCACGTCCCCGCCCTGGTGTTTGAGCTCCACGTAGCCGCTTCGGGGTGAAACCGGGTATGCGGCGACGACGCGGATACGGCCGGATCGCGGCAGCGCCGGAGCGCGCACCGTCTCGCGGTGCTCCCGGTCGCAATTGGACCGGCCCCCGCTCCGCTCGGGCCAGCAGAACGCCCGGGCGCTTTCCTTCAGTCGCGTGTCACCTGCTGTAGCCAGCAGGTCGGGAGGGCGCAGGGGGGCAAGGAACCGGTAGGCGGCCGTCCCCGTCAGCAGGAGCAGCACAACCGCCGAAATCGTCATCCAGGCCTTTACCGTCATGGGGCGGTTGTAGCACGGGAGCGAGCCGGAGGCTGCACGGACGCCGCCGGTGGCTCATCATCGAACGGTGCTGAGGTCGGCGAAGCTCGCTCCGGTCGTGGATTACCCGGTGCTGGAGCGCTTCTGGAGGGACGCCGACGCACTCGGATACCACGCGATCTGGAATTACGACCACTTCTACGGGCTGGACGACCCGGCGCGTCCGACGCTGGAGGGGTGGACCACGCTTGCTGCGATGGCGGCGGTCACCACTCGGGCGCGTGTCGGCTGCATGGTCACCGGCATCACATACCGGCATCCCGCGCTCGTGGCGAACATGGCGGCGACCGTGGACCACATCTCGGGCGGCCGATTGGAGCTCGGACTGGGGGCGGCCTGGCACGAGCCCGAGCACGCCGCTTACGGCTACGAGTTCCCACCGGCGTCCACCAGGATCGACATGCTGGATGAGGCCTGTTCGATGATCAGGCGCCTGCTCACTGAGGATCGCGTGGACCACACGGGCAGGCACTGGCGGCTGACCCAGGCTATGTGTAACCCCAAGCCTATGCAGCGGCACGTTCCGATGGTCATCGGTGGACCGGCGAGCGCCGCACTCTGCGGGTCGTTGCAAGACACGCCGACGAGTGGAATGCGCCGGGACTCGGACTGGAGCCCTCGGAGTACACCCGCCTGTCGCGGATCCTGGATTCCCACTGCGAGAGGGTGGGACGTGACCCCGCGCAGATCCGCCGCTCGGTTCAGGTCTTTATCTTCCCGGACGACGAATCGCGGATACGCGAACTGCCCGGACAGATCGAAGCCTTCCGCGAGGCGGGGGCCGAGCACGCGGTTCTGTCGTTTTACTCGGCGCCGTCTCCGGACCTGTTGGAGAGACTGGCCCCCGCCGGTTCCTAGCGAGGTTACGCGCGGGAGCGCAGGAGTCCTACGTCGGGGATGACGTAGCGGCGGCCACGCCTGGCCACCAGTCCGCGCTTGGACATCGACGCCAGCGCCTTGTTCACGCTCTCCCTGGTCGATCCGACCATGCTGGCCAGGCTCTCCTGCGAAAGCGGGACGTCGATCAGCGTTCCTTCATCGCAGGCGCGGCCGTGGCTGGCGGCCAGGTCCGCGAGTCTTCGGGCGAGGCGTCCGGAGACGTCGAAGAACACCGCGTCCTGGAGGGCGTCGTTCGCCTGTCGGAGCCGTCCCGACAGCACGCGAAGCAGGTTCAGGGCCAGGTCCGGGTGGTCGGCGATCGCCCTCGTCATGGCTGCCTTGTCCAAGGAGAGCAACTCCGCCTGCTCGATGACCGCCGCGTCCGCCGAACGCGGCGCCTCGTCGAAGAGCGACAGCTCGCCGAAGACGTCACCGGCGCCGAGTACCGCCAGAACGGCCTCGCGCCCCTCGTCGTTGTAGGCGCTGACCTTTACGGAGCCCGAGATGATCGCGTAGCACCGCTTGCCCACCTCGCCCTGGACGAAGACGATGCTGCCCTCGCGGTACTTGCGGCGGACGGCGCGTGCGGACAGATCCGCGAGGACTTCTTCCGAGACCGAAGCGAACAGAGGTGTGCGGCTGAGTGGGTTCTCCGCTGTCACCGAGTCCTGTCGCGCCGGGGCAGCGGACGAAGCGAGGACCGGCCCCCGAAGTAGGCGCGGCCCGCGACGTAAATCCCTATGGCCGACCCGAGGCCGAGCATCACGAACACGAGGACCAGGAGCGCGATCTCCAGCATCTCTGCAGTGTGGCGGATCGAGCGCTCACGGTCCAGACGACCCGGGCCGAACCCAGGGCCGGTCCTCAGGATGAGCCGGGATGCGGTGCCGTGGGGATGTTGCTTCGCAGCATCTCCAGGGACGAGCCGAGAACCCGCTCGAGCGTGTCCCTGTCGTCCGCCGCCGCTCCCGGATTCACCTCCAGAGCCACCGACCGGAGGTTCGGGTTGTCCAGGGACCGCACGAACTCCGGGATCGGCAGGATGCCGTCGCCCAGGGGCGCGTGACTGTCCCTGCCGCGGCCCCGGTTGTCCGACAGGTGCACATGGACGACGCGGTCGGCCAGCTGGCGGTACGCATCGACGATGTCTTCGCCGGCCACCGCGAGGTGGGACGTGTCCAGGGTCACGTGCGGAAAGCGCTTCAGCGACTCAAGCGTGAGGAACCGGTGGAACCCCACCCTGCGCGCGCCCACGTGGGTCGGGTACATGTTCTCCATCGTGATCATCGTCGGGGTCCCGGCCATCGCCTCTTCGAGTTCGTGGATGGCCCACAGCGAGTACTTCACCTGCCACAGGTAGGGGGGATGAAGGACGATCACGCCGACTTCCAGGTCCCTGCTGAGCTCCAGCGTCCGGCGGATCTTCTCCACGGGGTCTGTCGTGTAGACGTTGCGCGTGAGCAGCAGCAGGGGAGCGTGGATCGCGACCACCGGCAGGTCGAAGCGGTCGGACAGCCGGCGGATGTTGTCCGCCGACTGGGTGTCGGGGTCCTGAGTAACCAGGATCTCGGCCCCCTCGCCGCCCACGGCCTTGATCACGGCGAAGGCGTCTTCCAGCGAGTGCCGCCAAAGAGGGGCGGTCGATATGGCGAGAACTGGACGGCTGTGGCTCATCGTGTGCCCGGTCGGGATCGGGAAGGCGCGCGCCGCGCGGATGGACCGCTCAATCGTAGCAACGGCACGAGCCTGCCCCCGCCATACTGTCCTCGTCGCCGCCGTCCGGCGGGCCTGAAGATACGAAAGCAGACATGCGCCGCAGACGCCTGATCCGGTACCTGTTCGTCGCTCTCGTCCTGCTGGCGGGACTGTTCGTTGCTGCGGACGTGGTGTCCCTGCAGGTCGCCGAGTCAAGGGCCGCCGCGCAGATCGCACGGACCACGGGGGCCGAACGGGTACAGGTGGACCTCGGAAGCTTTCCGTTTCTGCCGTCGCTTTGGAGGGGCCGGCTCGACCAGGTGACGGTTGACGGATACCGGCTGTCCGGTGGAGGTCTGCGGGTGGAGCGGCTGGAAGGCCGGGCTTCCGACGTCACGTTCGACAGGAGCAAGATCATCGCGCTGATCCGGTCCAGGTACGCGGACCGGGCCAAGGTCGTGGGCGGCGGGGCCATAGGACGAATCGACATCACGCAGGAGGATCTGGCGGAGTTCCTGAAGAACCGTGAGCCGCGGGTCCGGGGCGTGCGGGTGACCAGGGCCGGGGTCGAGGTGGAGTTCGAGCCGGTGGCGGGGGTGGAGCTTCCAAAGGCGCGGTTCCTGCCCGTGATGGTCGACGGGCGCCTGGTCCTGAACCTCACGGGGGCCGGGGAGATCCCTCGCCCGCTCCAGGACGGCGCCAGGCGGCTGGAGAGGCTCATCGACCTGCCGCCCGTCCCCCCGGGACTGCGGGCGGATGCCAGGCTGAGCCTCGGGGTCATCCAGGTCGAGGCCTCGGGCCCCAGGGTGCAGATGGAGATAGGCGAGGGAGGTATCCAGTGATCCGCGGCGCGACGGGGGCGCCGGCATGAACCTGTCCGAGGCGCTGGCGGCGACGGCGGCAAGGGTCCCGGACCGGACGGCGATCATCTTCGGCCAACGGCAGATCTCCTACAGGGACCTGGATGAGCAGGCGAGTGGATTTGCCTCCTTTCTCGCGGGTTGCGGTATCTCGGCCGGTGACCGGGTGGCGCTGTGGCTGCCCAACCACCCCTCCTTTATCTCGGCCATGTACGGCGCCTGGCGTGCCGGTGCCGTGGTCGTGCCGGTACACGCCATGCTCACGCCGCCGGAGGCCTCGCACATCCTTGCCGATTCGGGCGCCTCGGTTCTCGCGTGCGCGTCTGTCCTGCCGGGCGACCTGCATGCGTCGCTTCCAAAGCTTCGTCACGTCGTCGTGCTCGACGAGCCGGACGGGCAGGCGACTTCGCTCGAGGACGCCTTTTCGGCTCCGGCCGGAGGCTCGGCGGCGGCTGCTCAGCCCCCGGACGAACTCGCGCTCCTTGCGTACACCTCGGGGACCTCCGGACTTCCAAAGGGCGCGATGTTGACCCATTCCAACCTGCACTCCAACCTTGAGCAGATGAAGCACCTGCCCGTGGCGATCCGGGAGGACGACGTCGGGCTGTGCGTCCTGCCGCTGTTCCACATCTTCGGGCTGAACGTGGTGGTGAACCTCGCGGTGGAGACGGGGGCGACGCTTGTGCTGCTCGAGCGGTTCGACCCGGCCGGATCGGTCCGGGCGATCCGCGAACACAAGGTCACTTCGGTGGCCGCTGCACCTCCCGCCTACGTGGCGTGGCTGTCCCTGCCGGAATCAGAGGCGTCAGCTGTGGACTTCGCCTCCGTTCGGGTGGCGGCGTCGGGAGCCGCGCCGCTGCCGGTCCACGTCCTGGAAGGGTTCGCGGACAGGCTCGGGGTAACCATCTGGGAGGGATACGGGTTGACCGAGACGTCCCCGACACTCACTTCCACGTCCGTGGGCGGGGTCGCCAAGGCCGGATCCATCGGTCGTCCACTGCCCGGCGTGGAGATCAGGCTCGTGGCCGAGGACGGAGACGACGCAGAGGAAGGCGACCCCGGGGAGGTGGTCGTCCGGGGGCCGAACGTGTTCCGTGGCTACTGGAACCGTCCGGAGGAGACAGCGGCCGCCTTCGCCGACGGATGGTTCAGGACCGGTGATGTGGCGATCAGCGACGAGGACGGCGACCTGTACCTGGTGGACCGCAAACGGGACCTGATCCTGGTGTCCGGCTTTAACGTCTACCCCAAGGAGGTGGAGGACGTCCTGTCCGGCCATGAGAAGGTGGCCGACGTCGCCGTGGCGGGGATCCCGCACCAGTACCACGGCGAACAGGTGAAGGCCGTCGTGACGCCCCTTCCGGGGGCCGATCCCACCGCCGAGGAGCTGATCGCTTTCTGCCGGACCAGGCTCGCGCCGTACAAGGTTCCTTCCATCGTCGACTTCACGGACCGCATCCCGCGCAACGCCGCGGGCAAGGTCCTGCGACGCACGCTCAGAGCCTGAGTGGCCGCGCTGCCGGCGGTGGCCGCCGTCGTCGCCGTCCTGCTCGCCGTCCGGACCGCCAGGGCAGGCGTGGCCGGGCGGAGCCCGGCGATGGCCTGCTGGACGCTGGCGATGACGCAGTTCGCGGTGGCAGCCGGATGCCTTGCATGGGCTACGTACAACGGCTGGAGCCCGGGGGTTTACAGGACGTACTACCTGTTAGGCGCGATCCTGAACGTCGTCTGGCTTGCGCTGGGGACGGTGTGGCTGCTCGGCACCCGAGCGGTGGCCGTCGGGGCGACGGCCGGGGTTGTGGCGCTGTCCGGGTACGCGGCCTGGCGATGCGCGGGGCCCCTGCTGGAAGGGGCGCAGGCCCTGTCCTCTCTGGGGTCAGGGGTGTTTCCGGCGTCGTCGTCGATCGTGCCCCCGTCTGTGCGGGCGCTGGCCCGGTGGTGCTCCATAGGCGGATCGATCGTGGTCGCCGGCGGGCTCGCCTGGTCAATCGCACGGAACCGCGACCGCAGCCGCGGCCTCATCCTGATCCTGATCGGGGTTCTGTTTGCAGCCGCGGGGAGCGAACTGGCCCGAACCGGTCACGCGGTTGCGTTCGGTGCAGGCCTGGCGGCGGCGGCGATTGCCATGCACACCGGGTTCATCGCCGCGGAACGCCCGCCCGCCTCGACGAGTTCTGCTCCGGCGGAGCCCTTGCGACCCGGCGCGGCAGCGCGCGGCCGGGGATAGCGTTGTCCCGTGGGCGCGAAGCTGCTGATCTCTTTTCTTGCGGGGGTGGTCGGGTTTTTGTCGCCGTGCGTGCTGCCCCTGCTTCCCGGCTACGTCGGGTACATGACGGGGGCGGGGGCTGGCGAGCAGGTCCCGCTGCGAAAGGCCCTGCCCGGGACGCTGGCTTTCGTCGGCGGCTTGAGCCTGGTGTTCATCTCGCTGGGAGCCGCCGCCTCGGCGGTGTTCCAGGTGCTCAACGCCCACCGCAGGGCTATCGAGGTGGCTGCCGGGCTTTTGATCATCGGGATGGGCGCCCTGATGGCTTTCGGTGGACGGATCCCGTTCCTCATGCGCGAGCGCCGGTTCCACATGCGGCCCGGCGGAGGACCTCTGCGGACGTTTTTGCTGGGAGCCGCCTTCGCCTTCGGCTGGACGCCGTGCATCGGCTTCACGCTCGGAGCGGCGATCAACCTCGCGGCCACTTCCTCGGGCCTGGGCACGGGAGTGGCGCTGCTGGGCGCGTACTCCCTGGGGATGGGAGTGCCGTTCGTCCTGGCCGGACTGGGCCTCCTGTCGTTCGGGAGGCGGCTGAAGAGCCGGGCTGCCACCATTCAGGCCGTGGGCGGGGTGCTTCTGATGGCGGTCGGTGTCCTGCAGCTCACGGGAAGGCTCACGATGCTGAACATTTGGATGCAGGGGCTGATGACCCGGGCGAACCTCGACTACTGGAGCTTCTGATGAGGCTTGGGAACTGCAACGCGGCAGTTTTGTGCCTGCGCGGGAACGGTCGCTAGGATACGCGCGCCTCACGGCGACCACCATGCGAAGGCCTCCGTCCCCCGACCCGCTCAGAAGCGGCGCTCGCGTCCGCGTACGGCCCATCCCGGAGGCCACCGTCGAGCGGCTCCCGGTATACCTGCGTGTTCTGCAGGAGCTTGCGGACCAGCAGATCCAAACGGTGTCCTCCGAGCGGCTGGCGGAGGCGGCGGGCGTCAACCCGCCGAAGGTTCGGAAGGACCTCTCTTACCTGGGCAGCTACGGGACCAGAGGCGTCGGGTACGACGTCGAATACCTCACGTACCAGATCTTCCGGGAGCTCGGCCTGACCCAGGACTGGCCGGTCGCTCTAGTGGGAGTCGGCAACCTGGGACAGGCGCTCGCCGGCTACAAGGGCTTCGGCCAGCGGGGGTTTCGGATCGCCGCCGTGTTCGACCGCGACGAGGGTCGCGTGGGCGAGGAACTGGGCCCGCTTCAGATCGAGCACGTGGACGACCTCGAAAGCTCCCTCAAGACCAAGGGCATCGCCATTGCGATCATCGCGACGCCGGCGGGGGCCGCGCAGGAGACGGCGGAGCGGCTGGTCGCCGCCGGAGTCAGGTCGATCCTGAACTTCGCTCCGGCCGTCCTGACCGTGCCGGACGGAATCCACGTGCGCCAGGTGGACCTGTCCGTCGAGCTTCAGATTCTGGCGTTCTACGAGCAGAGGTCCGCAGGGCGCGCCCGCAGGCGCAAGCAGGCGTGACCCCCGGCCCCCGACGCCGCATCGGCGCCCCATGATCCTGCGTGTGGGCAGCCGTCCGAGCCCGCTTGCGCTCGCGCAGTCCGAAATCGCTACTCGGGCCATCCGGACGGCGGCGGCATCGAACGGGATCGAATGCGATGTCCGGGTCGTGCCCGTCGCCACGACCGGCGACCGCGTCACGGACCGTCCCTTCCGGGCCATGGGAGCTAAAGGGATCTTCACGTCGGAACTGCAGCGGGCGGTGGATTCCGGCGAGGTGGACGCTGCCGTCCACAGCCTCAAGGACCTCGCTGCCACCGAGCCCCCCGGTCTGGTGGTGGCCGCGGTGCCCGCACGGGAGGACTCCAGGGACGTGCTGGTGTGTCCCCGGTTCGGCCGGCTCGAGGACGTGCCGCCGGGAAGCGTCGTCGGCACATCGTCCATCCGCCGCGTGGCACAACTGGGATGCCTGCGGCCGGACCTGCGCACGGCGATGCTCAGGGGCAACGTCGGAACGAGGATCGCCAAGGTGGACGCCGGCGAGGTCGACGCGGCCATCCTCGCGGGGGCCGGTCTCATCCGGCTCGGCCTGCGGGACCGGATCACGCAGTGGCTGGACCCCCACGATTTCGTTCCGGCTCCGGGCCAGGGCGCCATCGCGATAGAGACGGCCGCCGGCCGGCTGGCGGGTGACCTCGCGTGGATCGCCGCAGCGGATCACGCCGCGACGCGGCGCGAGGTGACCGCGGAACGCGCCTGCATGGCCGAGCTGGAGGGAGGCTGCACGGTTGCGCTCGGGGTCCGAGCGTGGATTCACGACGTGCAGTTGCACTGCTCGGCGTTCATCTCGTCCGGCGACGGGAAAAGGGCCTTGCGGGCGTCGGCCTCGGGACCGTCGGACCGAGCCGCCGGAGTCGGACTGGAAGTCGCCCGCGCATTGTTGGAGGCCGGGGCCGCGCAGCTGCGGGGCGAACTCCGCGGTTGAGGAGGGGTAGGCTCTAGGGCCGATGCCCTGGTGCCCTCACTGTGACGAGGTGTTCCCGCAGGGCACCTCCTGTCCGAGGTGCCGGTCGGATCTCGTCGAGGTGGCCGGTTCGGTCCGGTCCACTGAGCGGGAGCAGCCGGGGGTCCTTCCACCCATGCGGATGCCGCGCAGGCTCCGACGCGGTTTCGACCGGATCGGCGCTCCTCCCGCAGCGCCTCCCGCAGCGCCTCCGCGGCAGCTGTTGACGGTGGCCGTCCTGCTGCTCGTATTCGCCACGGGTGTGGCCACCGGCCGCAGGGGGATGCTTCCTCGGCTTCCCGCGGACCGCATCAGCATCGCGCCGATAGCGGCCGCTCCCCTGGGGGAGGTCGCCTTCGTCACGTACGCGCGCACTCCCGGCCCCGGACAGCTCGCCCTTCTGCGCTACGACGTCAGGGTGGGAAAGCTGCGACTCGTCCAGAGGATGGCTCCTCCCTCGGAGCCCAACCCTCTGCCGGACAGGTACTCGTCGCAGATCCAGTCCTTTGACGGGAGCGTTGCCGTGGTCCTGTCCACCGGAAAGGGCAAGCCCGTCATCGCGGCGACCGCCCCTGGTGCGCCTCCGCTTCAGTGGCTGGAGGGCCTGGAGGCGGCGTGGGAGGCGAGGGACTCGCTGCTTGTCCTGCAGCCCGGCGGCCTCGTCCAGAGATGGAGGCTGTCGGGGGTCCGTCGCCAGGAGCAGGTGGAAGGGTTCTGGACTTCGCTCAGCCAGACGCACTCCGGAGTGGTCCTGGAGGGAGTCGAGCAGGGACGGCACCACATCGCCGTGTCCTCTCCGGACGGGCCGGTGAAGACCATCGACTTGCCGGAGGGCGCGCATCTGCTCGCGGCGTCGCCGCGGGGCGACCGGGCCCTCGTCGAGGTGTCGGGCGAAGCCGTGATGTGGGACGGGAAGACCCTGAGTCCATCGCGGCTGTCTGACCACCGGCCGGTCTCGGCCAGCTTCTCCCCAGACGGCAGGCAGGTGGCCATCACGCTGCGCGGGCCCGGGATGGGTGACGACCAACCGACCTCGTTGGCGGTGCTGGACCACTCGGGCGCCCGCGTGATGCTGAGGGTGCTTCCGGACGACTCGACGGCGGGCTGCCATCCCGCGCCGTCGTGGCACCCGGGCGGCGGCTGGTTGGTCGCGGCGGGCAGCGGCGGGTCCATGCACGCCCTGGAGGTCGGGGGCGGGCGTGTCGAGCGCCTGAAGACCCGCGTGGCCGGCTGCGGGATCGCCTGGGCGAGCTGACCGCCTCGGACGTGGCCGGGGCGATGCTGGTCGGGCGGACGGTCTGGCTGACGCGTCCGGCAGGGCGCTCGGACGCGCTGATCGGGCTGCTCCGACGCCAGGGGGGTGTGGTGGCCGAGGTTCCGGTGGTCCGGGTCCAGCCGGCCGGCGACGCCACGCCCCTGGACCAGGCGGCGTGCGATCTCACCTCGGGGGCTTATGACTGGGTGGCTTTTACGAGTTCGGGCGCCGTCGGCGCGCTCTCGACGCGTATCGCGGGAGCCGGCGGCTTCCCGGAAGAGGTGCCCGTCGCCGCGGTAGGTCCGGCCACGGCGGCAGCCGTCCGCGGAGCCGGGGGCCGGGTAGCGCTGGTTTCGCGGGTTGCCACGGCGGCGGGTCTGGCGGAGGACTTTCCGTCCGGCGACGGACGGGTTCTTTTCTGCGCGGCCGCCGGCGCCTCACACGACCTGCAACGGGGACTCGAGGCCAAGGGATGGACGGTGGACCGCGTCGAGGCGTACAGGGTGGTTCCCGAGAAGCGGTCGGCGGACGAAGGCAGGCTCCTCCTGGAGCGCGGCGTGGACGTTGTCGTCTTCCATTCGGCCGGAGCGGTCGACGCGTTCCGTGCGCTGTGGGGCAGCCCTCCGGACCGCACGGCGGTCTGCTGCGCCGGACCCGTGACGGCCGGCGCGGCGGAGCTCGCCGGCCTGCGCGTCGACTCTGTCGCCGAGCGGCCGGACGCTGAGACCGTCGCGTCCGCAATAGCGCGAGCCGTGCGAGGCTAGTCGCCATGTATCCGGTCCAGCGCCCACGCCGGCTTCGGCGGACGGAAAGCCTGAGGGCAATGGTGCGCGAGACGCGGCTCGCGCCGGAGCAGCTCGTAGCGCCGCTGTTCGTCAAGGAGGGCATAAGGGAGCCGGAACCGGTGGCTTCGATGCCCGGCCACTACCAGCACACCGTGGAGTCGCTGACCAAGACGGCGCGGGAGATCTACTCCAAGGGTGTGCGCGCGTATCTGCTGTTCGCGATCCCCTCCCGCAAGGACGGTGCGGGTTCCGAGGCCCACGCTCAGGGGGGCATCGCCCAGAGAGCTCTCGCAGCGCTGCGCGACGAGATCGGCGCGGACGCGACCTGCATCGCGGACCTGTGCCTGTGCGAGTACACCGACCACGGACACTGCGGCATCCTGCGGCCGGACGGAAGCGTCGACAACGATGCGACGGTCGAGGCCTATGCCATGACGGCGGTCGCGCAAGCCCGGGCCGGAGCGGCCGTTGTGGCCCCCTCGGGGATGATGGACGGACAGGTGGGCGCGATCCGCAGGGCCCTGGACTCGGCGGGGCACGCCGAGGTGGCGGTCATGGCCTACTCCGCCAAGTACGCTTCGGCCCTCTACGGTCCGTTCCGCGATGCCGCGGAGTGCGCTCCACGGTCCGGTGACAGGTCGGGCTACCAGATGGACCCTTCCAACGTCCGGGAGGCCCTGCGCGAGGTGGCGCTGGACGTCGCGGAGGGAGCCGACATCGTGATGGTCAAGCCGGCCCTTTCTTATCTGGACGTCGTCAGGGCGGTCAGCGAGGCGTCCCCCGTGCCCGTCGCCGCTTATCACGTGTCCGGGGAGTACTCGATGGTCAAGGCGGCGGGGGCCGCCGGATGGCTGGACGCCGACAGCGTCGCGATCGAACATCTGACGTCGATCCGACGGGCCGGCGCGGACATCGTGATCACCTACTTCGCCCAGGACCTGGCGGACCGCCTTTGACCTACCCATCGACGCCGGCCCACGCGGGGGTGGCGGGGAGCCGGGCGATCTTCGAGCGCGCGCGGGAGCTTTTGCCCGGCGGCGTTTCGTCGCCGGCTCGCGCGTTCGCGGCCGTGGAGGGCGACCCCGTCGTTGCGGCGTCCGGGACCGGTTCCCGGCTGACCGACGCCGACGGCCGCGAGTACCTGGACTACATCCAGGGCTTCGGGTCGATCATCCTCGGGCACGGAGACCCCCTTGCCACATCGGCGGTGCAGAAAGCGGCCGGTCGCGGAGCAGTCTTCGGCCTGACGACGGCCGACGAGGTGAAGCTCGCGGAGATGATCGTCGAGGCGATTGCCTCGGTCGAAAGGGTGCGTTTCCTCGCCAGCGGCACGGAGGCGGGGATGACCGCCGCCCGCATAGCCAGGGGGGCCACCGGCAGGCCGGTCATCGTCAAGTTCGAGGGGTGCTACCACGGCCACGCCGACGAGTTTCTGGCCAGTGCGGGGTCCGGAGTCGCAACTTTCTCGATCCCCGGGACGTCCGGCGTCCCCGCCTCGAGCGTGTCGTCGACGATCGTCCTGCCCTACAACGACCCGGCCTCGCTGCGGTCCGCTTTCGAGGTCCACGGACAGGACATCGCGGCGGTGTTCGTAGAGCCGGTGGCGGCGAACATGGGAGTGGTCATCCCGCAGGCGGACTTCCTCCTGGCGATCTCGCAGCTGTGCGCGCAGCACGGCGCGCTGTGCGTGTTCGACGAGGTGGTCACCGGGTTCCGCATCGGCCGATCGGGAGCCCAGGGCGCCTTCGGCCTCCAGCCGGACCTCACGATGTTCGGAAAGGTGGTCGGGGGCGGGCTGCCGGTGGGCGTCGTGGGCGGACGGGCGGAGCTCATGGACCTGCTGTCCCCGGTCGGGCCGGTCTACCAGGGCGGGACCTACGCTGCCCACCCCCACGCGATGGCCTCCGGGACAGCGGTGCTCGAAGTCCTCACAGAAGGCTTGTACGCGGATCTGGAGCGGACGGCCGCAGCCCTGGAGGAGGGTCTGGCCGAGGCGGCGGCCTCCGCGGGGGCTCAGGCTTGCGTCGTTCGGGCCGCGACGATGCTGTCGGTGTTCTTCACGCCATCGCCGCCCCGTGACTTCGCCGAGGTTCAGGCGGGCGATCGGAAGTCCTTCGCGCGGTTCCACGCTTCACTGCGCGAGCAGGGCGTGCTGATCGCGCCCTCGCCCTACGAGGCGTGGTTTCCGTCGGCATCCCATTCCTCCGCCGACGTCGAGGCAACGGTGGCCGCCGCGGCGATCGCCTTCTCGTCCTCGTCTGCCTGAAGGCCCGGCTCAGGATCCGACGCCGGCCGCCTTCAGCTGGCACGCCCCCCACTGCTGGGGGGTCGTCGCCGTGGCGAGCGCCCTGAGCTTCGTCGCCGTGTTGGCCCGGTCCTGCGGCGTCATCTCCAGCGCCTGCTCGATCGCGTCGCAGGTGCCGGTCACGTCGAATGGGTTCACCCGGATGGCCGCCTCACCTATCTCCTCAACGACGCCTGCGTTTGTCGAGAGGATCAGCGTCCCATTTCGCTCGTTCACGACCGGTCCCTCCTTGGCGACGAGGTTGAGGCCGTCGAACACCGGGTTCACGAGCATCGCGTCGTAGATGCGCATCCCGGCCAGTGACCGCTCGAAGTCATCCTGGAAGTACCAGCCAACGGGACCCTCGCCCCCCGGACCCGCGCCGGCATGCCGGTCGTTGATCCGGCGGACCACCTTCATGCACGCGTTGAGGTAGCGGCGGTAGCTGCTGACCTTCAGCCTGGAGGGGTATTGCATCGCCAGAAACCAGACGGACGACGCCAGCTCCGGACGCCGCTCCAGGAGTGCCTCGAACGCCAGAAAACCTCGCAGGGAGTTCTTCGACAAATCGATCCTGTCCACGCGCGCGAGTACCCGGCGGCCGTCCCGCTCGGCCTCCAGCCGCTCGGTCCACGACTGCACCGCTGGCGACTTCGACGCCTCCAGCACCGATGGTGCGTCCAGGGGAGCGGGGGCTACCAGCACGGCCGTCCGCCGGCCCTGGAACGTGACGCCTCCGGCGTCGACCTGCGCTCCGGGCACCATCGCCTCGCAGCAGCGGACGAACGCGGACGCCCACCTGCGCGAGTGGAACGCAACCACGTCGTAAGAGAGCAGCCCGCGTACAAGCTCCCCGGCGACGGGGGCCGGGAAAATCGACAGGTAGTCGGGCTCGGGCCACGGCGTGTGATGGAAGTACAGCAGGGGTGCGGAGGGCTCGCCCAGGGCCCGCAGCTCGTGTCCCAGCGTCATCAGGTGGTAGTCGTGCACCCACACGGCGGCGCAGGGCGCCGCTTCGGCAACCGCGCGCGCGTAGATCGCCCCCACCTGTCTGTATGCGTCCCAGGCGCGCGCGAACCGCGTGTCGAAGACCGGCGAGTTGGGCGTGTCGAACAGGTAGTGGAACGCGAACCACAGGTACTCGTTGGACATCAGGTCGTAGTGCAGGGCGTGGACGTCCTCGGGCAGGTCCAAAAGCCGCAGTCGGAATCCCCCGGTCTCCGAGCCGGCGGGGTTCCGGGCCGCGACCTCCCGGTCCGCCGGCGTCAGCGCGGCCGCAATCCAGGTCCCCCCCGAAGACTCCATCAGCGGGCGGACCGCTCCGATGAGCCCGCCCCCGCCGCGCCCGGCGACGACGCGGCCCCTGACACGCCTGTGCTGGAGGGGCCCCCTGTGGGAGCACACGACCAGATCAGGCACGAAGCAGCTCTGCGGCCAGCCCCACCCAGTCGGACACTTCGCGCGTCGTCAGAAAGCGATCGCCGATCAGCTCCCGGGCCGCACGTCCCATCTGCGCGGCCCGCTGCGGGTCGGCCAGCAGCTCGGCCGTCCGCGCGGCGCACTCCTCAACCGACTCCACCAGGTATCCGGTCCGGCCGTCGTCGATCTGCAGCGTGATGCCGCCCGCACGGCCTCCCACAACGCAGCGCTCCTTCCACCCCGCCTCGGCGACCGTGAGGCCGAATCCCTCCCGGATCGACTTCTGCAGGACGACTCCCGCGGCGCGCTGAAAGCAGTTGACGGCGGTGTTGCCCACCTCCTGAAAGTTGGACAGAACAAAGATGTCCGGGTCGCCGTCGCAGGCGTGCAGGACATCGTCGTAGAACCGCAGCCCCTCGGGGTCGTCGTGCGCCAATGACCCGGCAAGAATCAGCTGAACCTCGGGAAGGTCGCGTTTCACGGTCCTGTACGCCTCGATGACGCCGAGCGGGTCCTTCCACCGGTCGAAGCGCGAGATCTGCGCCATGATCGGCCGCTCCGGGTCGATCCGGTACTGACGGCAGATGTCGGTGACGGTGATCGGGGCGAGCGGCGCGTTCTTCGGTGACAGCGGGTCGATCGACGGGGGACAGATCACCACGCGCCCGGCCGGGACGTCCTCTTGGACGAACTCGCGCATGGTGAACACCGCGGCGTCGTAGGGCTCGATGAGGTCCCGGACGAACGACCAGATCCCGGGATGGGGGTCGGCGCAGTCGATGTGCAGCCGCCACACCCACTTGGAGGCCACCTCGCGCGCACGGGGGCCGAGCAGACTCAGGATCGCCAGGGGCTGCGGGTCGTGGATGACCGCCACGTCCAGTCCCGTGGGCAGCGACGCCAGGTTGGCGCCAACGCACGCCAGGTAGTGCTGCTCCATGTCCTGTGTCCACTCGAGGTCGTGATTGCCCTGCAGCCCGTTGTGGATGGTCTTGGTTATCTCGAAGAACCGCTCGTCACCGTCGATAACGCCCCACTGCGCAGAGATGCCCAGGTCCTGGAGCAGCGGGATCTGTGCGAGCAGCAACTCCGCGACTCCGCCTCCGTAGGCCGTGGAGTTGACGTTCAACAGCGAAGAGCCCTCGATCTGCCAGGCGACCCGCTGCAGTGAGTTGACGGCCTTGTCGCTGACGATCGGCCGGTAGTCGTCTATGGATCGCGGGGAGACGGGCACGAGTCGCATCGCTTGGACGGTAACCCAAGGAGTCGCTGTGAGCGCCGATCCTCCGGGGCCCCAGCCGGCGTGACAACGCGACCTGTCCGTCGGGTCGCCCGGCCCCCGATAGGATTGGATGGTCGACGATGGAGACCCTGAACCGACCCGACCCCGAGCACCCGGTATCGGACCGCGTCCGCCACTGGGGCGTCGTGTCCTGGTCGATCATCGGCATCGTCGTCCTGACCGTGGGGGCCCTTTGGGCGCTGGCGCAGGTGCGGGACATCTTTCCGCCCCTCGTCCTGGCGCTCGTGACGATCTACCTGCTGAACCCGATCGTGTCGCGGCTGGAGCGCCGGGGGATCTCGCGGGTGTTCGGGTCCTGCCTCACGTACACGTTCTTCATCGCGCTCGTGGCGCTGGCGTTTGCGTTCCTCGTGCCGCTGGCCATCGAGCAGGGGCGGGGATTCGTGCACGACTTCCCCAGGAACGCAGACCGCATCCAGGACTTCGCCGAGCGTGCGTCCGCGGATATCGAGCGGCGCTTCGGCGGACAGATAAAGCTGCGGGACCGCATCGCGGGTGGGGGCTCGGGACTGCTGGGCGACGTCCTCAAGCGCGCGGGGTCGTTTCTGCAGGGCGCGCTGCACACGTTCGTGCTGCTGGCACTCGGCCCGATCATCGCCTTCTACCTGTTGGTGGATCTTCCACGGCTGAAGAGGTCGGTGCTGAACCTCGTGCCCCCGCGCCGGCGTCCGGAGGTGGTCGAGGTCGCGTCGGAGGTCGGTCGCGCCATGGGAGGGTTCTTCAGGGGCCAGCTGTTCGTAGCTCTGGTGGTGGGGATCATGTCGGCGCTGGGGTTGCGCCTCATCGGCCTGCCCTACTGGCTGGTCGTGGGGCTCATTGCGGGGTTTTTCAACATAGTGCCCCTGATCGGCCCGTTTATCGGTGCGATCCCGGGGATCCTCATTGCGGGGGCCCTGCGCCCCCCGATCACGATCCTGTTCGTCGTCATCGTGATGACGGTCGTGCAGCAGATCGACAACCACTTCATCTCGCCGAACGTCATGAGGCTGACGGTGAAGCTGCATCCGGTGACCGTGATGATGTCGCTCATCGTCGGGGCCACCCTTGCAGGGTTCTGGGGCATGCTGCTGGCCGTGCCACTGGTCGCGTCGGGGAAGGTGGTCGCCGGTCACCTGTGGTACACGCGGGTTCCCTGGGGCCCTGAGGTGTTCGAGGAGGCCGAGCCTCCCCCCGAGGAGCAGCCGCTCCTCAAGGACCCGGACGAAGCCCCGGCAGCCGAGGATGCGGGCGCGCCGGCCGGCTCGATGCTCACGGTGTCGGAGCAGGCCCCCGGCGACCCAGCCGCCCCCTTAGCGGATCCGGCTGATCCACGGACCCCCTGAGGTCCCGAAAAGCAGAAAGGGCCGGCGAACCGGCCCCTTCTGCCTCTCTCCCCCGAGAAACCTGTGCGGAGGCTTGTGTTTTAGCCAACCGCCTCCAAAATACTGTACCTCTGAGATACGAATTCCTCCAGTGGAATTGCCCTAAACTTGTGGACAATCAAAATACGGCGAACGGCGGGAAAGAGGATGAGGTTCACGCAACGCACCGAGTACGCCGTCAGGGCGATGCTCCACTTGGCGCGACAGGCAGGGACGGGCCCCACGACGGCTCGCGAGATTGCCGGCGCCCAGCAGATTCCGGTCCGGTTCCTGGAGCAGGTGCTTCAGGAGCTGAAAAGGGCCGGTCTCATCAACAGCCAGCGTGGAGCCGCGGGTGGTGCATGGCTCTCGCGCGGCCCGGCGCTCATCACGGTGGCCGAGGTGGTGGATGTGGTGGAGGGGCCTGTGGTGAAGCAGGCCTGCCTCGACCCGTTTGACGACGGGGCGGGGGTCCAGGCTCATTCGGCCGTGCAGGAGCTGTGGCTCGACCTGCAGATAACGATCCGCGACCGCCTGTCGCAGGTGACCCTTGAGGACCTCGTGCGGCGCCAGGACGAGCTGGACCGGTCGTCGTACCTCGTCTTCCAGATCTAGCCGGACGCGATCTGCGGGGTGAGCCGCTCGCGGGTCCGTGCGAACAAGATCCCCACCGGCCGGGCGAGAAGGACCACCAGCGGAACGTTCACGAGGATCGCCCGGCCCACGTCCCACGGCAGCGACGTCAAGGTGTAGAAGCGGAGAAACCGGGACAGCGTCTCCCCCATCCCAGCGCCCGCTTGAAACGAGACGGGGCCCACATCCGCAAGGAACGGCCAAAACCACAGCGTCATGACCAGGCCGTACGCGAACGAGGACACCCCCGCGTACACCCCCAGCGCCGTACGCTCCATCCGGCCCCGCAGGACCCCGGCGAGGATTCCTGCGCCTGCCCCGACCCAACCCAGGGCGAACATCTGGAACGGCAGCCAGGGTCCGACTCCGCCCGTCATCACCCCCGAGACCAGCATCGTGAACGCGCCCAGCAAAAAGGCCAGCCCGGCCCCGAGCGTCCATCCCGCGAGCACCGGAAGCACGAACACGAGGCTTTCGCCGCTGGGGCCTTTGGGGATGCGCAGCACCGAGTTCACGGCCACGAGGGCGCCGAGCAGCGCCACGAGCCGGGCGTCGCCGGATCTGCGCGCGGTCGTCACGGCCACCAGGATCAATAGCGGGACCGCGAGCGCCAGCAGGACGGGAGCGTCGCCCGCATGGGCGCCGCGCTCGGAGCTGATGCGGGTTCCCAGGAGCAGCGGCCAGCAGAAGGCAGCCACCCCCGCGGCGTTCACGACGATAAAGGCCAGTCTGCGGACCCACCGCTGGGCGCCGGCCCTCATGACGCTGCCATCGCGGCCAGGACGTCCTCCGGTGTCAGATACCGCGGGTCGCTCATCACCTTGCTCGTCTGCGAGCTGAACAGCAGCGAGTCGCCCAGGACCTGTCCCGTCGGACCGTCCGCGACGATCGCTCCGTCTGACATCAGCAGGACCCGGTCGGCCACCCGTGCGACCAGCTCCACGTCGTGCGTGACCAGCAGCACCGCCGTCCCACGAGCGGAGGCCTCGGCCAGCAACTGGCCGAGCAGCGACTTGGCCGGTGGGTCCAGCCCCCGGGTGGGCTCGTCCAGCAGCAGGACGTCGGGAGACCGCGCGAGAACCGTGGCGAGCGCGGTCCGGAGGCGCTGCCCGGAGGACAGCGACCAGGGATGACGCGAGGCCAGGTCGGCCAGGCCCAGGCGGCTCATCCATGCGCGGGCGGCGTCGCCGGACCCGGCCGCCGAAGCTATCTCCGCCAGCACCGTTTCCCTGAACAGCAGAGCCTCCGCCCGCTGGGGCAGAAAGGCGACCCGGTCGAACGTCGGCGGGCGCCCGTCCACCTCGACCCGGCCCGCGGCCGGCGTCGCGAGTCCGCAGAGGGTCCGCAGCAAAGTGGTCTTGCCGGACCCGTTGCGTCCAATCAGCGCGGCGATGCGTCCGCGTTCCAGGTCAATCGACAGGTCGTGGATGACGTCCCGGCCCCCGGCGCGCACGCGCAGACGTCCGGCGCGCAGGATCGTCCGGCCGGGCGAGCGGTGCGGTGCCGCGGCCGGCCTGGTCCGGACGGCGGTTGCGAACCGGCGCCCTTCGCGGACGGTGAGCGGTAGCGGCGACCAGCCCAGCGCCCGGCCCAGGACCGTCACCGGCGGCGCGAACTCCGTCTGGGCGAACGCATTGCGGGGATCCGCCACCAGCGGAGGGCGCCCGGCGGCGAGGTGGCAGACACGGTCGGCGAACCCCGCGACCCGCTCCAGCCTGTGCTCCGAGCACACGATCGTGAGCCCGAACTCGTCCCGCAACCGGACCAGCGACGACAGGACGTCCTCGGCGGACTGGGGGTCCAGCGACGACGTCGGCTCGTCCAGTACCAGCACCTTCGGCTGGGCGGCCAGGACGGCGGCTACGGCCACGCGCTGGCGCTCCCCTCCGGACAGCGTGTCCAGCCTTCGGTCGCGCAGGTGTGCGATTCCCATGGCGTCGCACACCTCCTCGATTCGCTTCCGCATCGAGATGGGGGCCACCCCCAGGTTCTCCATCGCGAACGCCAGCTCCGGGACCACGCGGTCGGCCGTCGCGTGTGACTCCGGGTCCTGCGGGACGAAGCCGACGGTGTCGGCCAGCTCGCGGGGAGGCCGCCCCGTCACGTCCACGCCACCGATCCGGACTTTGCCGCTGAACCGCCCGCCGGAGTAGTGGGGGACGAGTCCGTTGAGCACACGCAACAGGGTCGATTTCCCCGACCCGGACGCTCCGGACACGAGGAGGAACTCGCCGTCCGCCACCTCCAGTTCCAGGTCCTCCAGGACGGGTGAGCCGCCCGGGTAGGAGAAGGTGACGCGTTCCAGTTGGATCATCGGCGGGTCCGGGCGAGGTCCGCCACAACCGGTGCCGCGAAAAGCAGAGCGGGCAGGCAGGCGGTGAGCGCGAACACTGGAGCTGTGATTCGGGGATAGGCGGTCCACGCGCCGGGGGCGACGACGCGTGCCGCGACTACCGCACCTACGGCCGCCGAGACGATCGCGACGTCCGCGGTTCTGAACCGCGCCGGGGCCATCCGGGTCACCCGCGGGCGGCGCCGTCCGTAGCCCCTGGAATCCATGGACTCCGCGAGCAGAAAGGCACGCTCCAGGCTCAATGCAAGGATCGGGACGGCCAGCGACGGCGCGAGGCGGGTCCGCCCCCGCTCGCCGCGCATCTTCTGTGCGTCGCGTACGTCCGCCGCCGCGGCGAGCACGCCCGGCACGAACGCCAGCGCGATCGCCACGACCAGCCCCGCTTCACGGGTCACCGCCGGCACGGCGCGTACGGCGGCCGAGAAGTCGATGCGCGAGTTGAACTCCCCGAAGGCGGCCAGCACCAGCACCAGGCGCAGTCCTTCCAGCGCGCTCTCCGCGACCACCTCGGCGGTCACCCGGCCCCCGAGCCCGAAGCCTCCCGCCCACGAGGGCAGCGCGAGGCGGGGAAGCGAGAACAGTGTCGTCTGGCCCGGATTGGGCAGCAGTGCGGTGAACACCAGACGGAACCCGAGGACGACGATGGCCGCGACAAGAAACGTCCTCATGGGCCGCACTCGCGCCGCCGGATCCTCGGGGGCCGACAGGTGCACGAGCAGGACCGCGCTCAGCGCCGTCGCCAGGGCATAGGGGTTGGAGACCGCGAACGCGTAGACGGAGCAGGCTGTGAGCCAACCGGCCCAGGCCAGCGTGTGGACCCTCACGAGTGCCCGCCGGCCCGTCTGATCCGCAGGCGCCGGGCCGACAGACCGGCGGCCACCGCTGCCAGCGCACCTCCGAACAGCACCGGCGCGACCGCGGAGCGACGCTCCGGTGGCGGCTGTGCGTCGCGGCCGGCGGGGGGCGTGCCCGGGCCCCCGGAGCAGACCTCCTCGACACCTGCATCCGGCGGCTCCGGCTTGCCGTCGCGGCCCCACGTCCATGCGTCGACCGATCCGTCGCGGACGACGCGGGCCGCGGCTCCCTGCGAAGAGAATGTCCAGCCGGATCCACGGTCGCGGGTCCAGTAGCCCCAGAACTCGGGGTATCGGCAGAAGCACCCGTCCGACTTTGAGCATCCGTGGGGGCCGATTCGGCAGATCGCGGACCCCATCTGCCCGGACTCCACCACGAGGTCCGGGGCCAGCCGGGACAGCAGGTCCAGTCCCGTGATCTCGGCCTCGTCGAACACCAGGCACAACCGCCGGACCCGGCCGTCCGGGTCCCGCAGGACCAGCCCCGCCCTGTTGCGGCCGGCAGCCTTTGCCGTGGGCGACGCACCCGGGGCGGCGCTCGCTGTCGCTTTGCGTCCTCCCGCGGGAGCCACGGACGCCCGGGCGCCCGGGGCGGCCCCCGATCCGGTTCCGCCGGCCTGGTCCCGGCCGGCCGTTCCCCTCACCGGCAGCGCTGCGCCGGACACGCCCGTCACCGCCTGGACGGTGGCGTAGTCGTTCGGGCCTTCGCCCGCGACGTAACGGAAGCCGCCCGACGGGTGCTGCAGCGACAGCAGCGCCTTCACGCCGTCGCCTCCTCCGGGCGCCTGCCAGGGCGCATCCGACGGGTCCTCTCCCAGGGTCGCCACGGCGGACAGCACGAGAGCGGTCGAGTTCGCGTTGGTCGGCTTGCCCACCTCCAGGCCCCAGCCGCCGGACGGGTTCTGGGTGCGCATGAGGTGGCCACGTCCGCCGGAGACGGCGTCGTCCTGCCGGCTGAGCCCGGCGGCCAGCAGCGCCGCCAGCATCGTGGCCGTCGTGTCCGCGTCGGGCGCGGCCGCGCACGCCCGCCGGTGGGACCACCCGCCCGACGCGCACCGGTTGTCCCGCGCGTAACGCAGAGCCTGCTCGGGGACCGGCCGCCGGGCGGCCGCCAGCGCGAGCACCGCCAAGGCGTGCCCGTACAGCGACTCCCGGTCGTAGGACCCGGTGGAGGAGTCGATCGACGACTCCAGCCGCGCCGCGTAGTCGAAGCCCCCGAAGGACGCAGGATCGCGACCGGCGGCGACCAGCCCCAGGACGATGCGGCCTGCGTACGCCGCCTTTGTCGCGCGCTCCGGCCCCCGCGACTCCACATAGTCCAGGGCGCGGGCCCGTGAGTCGGAGGATGTCCCGGCCGCGGCGAGCGCGACCACGACCTCCGCCACCGCGTCGGCCGGGTGGTCGGGCGTGAAGAACGCGCCACTGTCCTGCTGTCTCGCGGACAGGTAGCCCGCGCCCCTTGCCGCCGCCTCAGAGCCGGGTGAGGCGGCGGCGGGAACCGGCTGGAGGACCGTTGCCGTCAGACAGCAGACCGCGATCGCGATCCTCAGCAGAGGACGCCGGGACCCCATGGCGTGTAGGCGAACGACAGCACGTCGCCCTGGGACGCGCGGAAAAAGTCGACACCCTGCTCAGACGGGAGCCCGTTTTCGTGCATCGCCCAGTACCAGCATCCGGCGCCCAGCGGGTCGCCGCCGCCGCAGACGGAGTCGACGCAGTCGACGAAATTGCCCAGTCCGGGGAACGCCGACAGCCGGTAGGAGTCCAGACACCCCGAATCGACCGCCGCGTCAAGAACCGCGACGCCGTCGGCGCCGTCGGCTACGGACACCGCACAGACCGCGGCGGCTTTGCCCGACCCATGGGTGGCGGGGCCGGGTCCCGATGCCGTCACCGTCATCTGGACGGACGACGACGCGTGGGCGGGAGCCGCCATAAAGGCGGCAAGCAGCAACAAAGCAGTGACAACTGACAGGGCACGACGAAATGCGCGGGTCACGCGCTCCACCTCCTCGTTCCTCGAAGGAGTAACTGGAGCCCTTGTGACGGCGGGTCGTCCTGGCTTGCGGGGAGACCACTGGGTCCCCCGCTCACAGTTGCGGGTCAGCGCCGGACTCTCACCGGCTTCGCCACTTGCGTCCCGGGCATCCGGACCCGGAACGCCGCCACTCAGCTCTACTGCCGGACGAGGATACGCCCCGTCCGCCTAGGATGTTCGACGCGTGGGCCGCTGATCCTCCCGCGGGCGGGGCGCGGAGTGGTTCGCGGGGGTCAGCGCCCGGGGGTCGAGGCGGGCCGCGACGCTTTGGGCGCCGGTTTCAGGGCAGCCTCGGTGTACTCGTTGTCGGCGTTCCACAGCAGCCATTGGTCCACCCCGGCCTCCTCGGCGGCCCGGATCTGATCCTGGACGTGGCGGGGCGAGTACTTCACGCGCAGGGAAAAGTCCTGAAGCCACGGGCGCTGCCGCGCCTGCGTCCCCGCCATCTGCTCCTTCCCCTTCTCCAATGCGTTCTTGATCGTCTCGTAGGGGCTGGATTCCGGGTCCCTGAGGCCGTAGTTGCCGCGGGAGTAGTGGGAGGGGTAGATCATCAGCGACACGTAGTCGACCTCGGCGGCGATGACGCTCAGCGTCTGACCGATACCCGGGTCCTCCACCAGCGTCACGAACCCGAAGAGGTCGGCGGACACGTACGCTCCCATCGGCGCCAGCTCCGACTTGGCGCGTCTCAACACGTCCCTGATGACCTGGGGCGGCTCGCGGACGTCGCGGTGCCGGTACCACATGTTGTCCACGGCCCCGTCGGTCGGAAAGCGGACGTAGTCGAACTGGATCTCGTCAAAGCCCAGTGTGACCGCCTCCCGTGCGAGCTCGAGGTTGTACTCCACAACCTCACGGGAGTACGGGTCACCCCAGCTGAGGTCTTTCCGGTCCTTCCACACGCCCCCGCGCAGGTCCTGCACCGCCAGGTCCGGCCGGGCCTTGGCCAGCACGGTGTCGTTGAAGGTGACGATGCGGCCGATGACGTAGACGCCGTGTTCCTTGAGCGTGCGCAGGGTGGCCCGGGGGTCCTTCATCTTCCGGCGTCCCCCGCCGATTGCCACGGCCCTCGGCGACGTCGGGATCCAGGAGACCTCGCCGGACTCGTTTTTTATGTCGATGACGACCGCGTTGAGCTCGGTGCGGTCCAGGAGGCCCAGCAACTTGTTGAAGTTCTCCCCCCCAGCCGAGTAGCCGGTCATCGTGATCCCCTTGGCTTTTGTGGGAGCGGGGCGCTCGCGCCTCAGGGTGGGGGTTGGCTTGGGAGTCGCCCGCGCCGCCAGGACGCGGGGTCGCGGTGAAGCGCTGGGCCGGCGACCCGGCGCCCGGTCGGGCGCCCCAGCCGCCGGCGTCCGTCCGGAGGAGAACAGGGGCGACGTCGGAGGCGCGACCATAAAGGCCGCGATCACGAGGGCTGTCAGGACGAGGGCGCGCTGATAGAGCATGGGCCGAGTCAGAAAGACTACCCGCCGGGGGCCGCCCTGTGGAAACCTTGTGAATGACCGCTGGTCAGTGGCCCCGGCGATCCAGGGCCCGCAGCTTGGACAGCCTCCTCGCGTGCCGTTCCTCGCCGCTGAACCGGGCCCCCAGAAAGGCGATGACGATCTCCCGCGCCAGCTCGACCCCCGTGACCCTGGCGCCCAGGGCGAGCACGTTCACGTCGTCATGCTCGACGCACTGCCGGGCCGTGTAGGTGTCGTATACGGGCGCAGCGAGGATGCCTTCGAACTTGTTGGCCGCGATGCCGGCCCCGGCGCCCGAGCCGCACACGACTATGCCCCGGTCCGCTGTGCCGTCCAGCACACACCTGGCCACGGCGGCCGACTGGTCCGGGTAGTCGACGGGCTCGGCCGAGTGGGTGCCGAGGTCCATCGGTTCGTGTCCTGACGCCTTCAGCAGCCCGACGAGTTCGTTTTTGAGCTCGAACCCCGCGTGGTCGGCTGCTATCGCGACTCTCATGGCGCGGGCATCCTAGCAGCGCCGGTTCCCGGCTCCCCCGGAGCCGGGCCACCGTACGATACGCGGATGTCCGATCCGCCGGTCCTGCGCGTGCGCGACCTTCGCAAGCAATTCGGTGCGGTGACCGCCGTCGACGGCATCTCGTTTGACGTCGCGCCCGGCGAGATCTTCGGCCTGCTCGGCCCCAACGGCGCCGGGAAGACGACGACCCTGCACATGCTGCTCGGGTTGATAAAGCCGACGTCCGGCAGCATCGAGGTCTTCGGGATGGACCTGGGCAGACACCGCCAGCGCGTCCTGAAGGACGTCAACTTCTCCGCTTCCTACGTGAGCCTGCCGGCGCGTCTCACGGTCCGCGAAAACCTGCGCGTGTTCGCCGGGCTCTACGGTGTGCCGCAGGCTCGGACACGCATCGACGAGGTGCTGGAGCTGTTCGGAGCGTCCCAGTGGGCGGACCGTCCGGCCCGGCAGCTGTCCAGCGGTCAGGGGACTCTCGTCCACCTCGCAAAGGCGGTGCTCAACCGTCCGCGACTTCTATTGCTCGACGAGCCGACGGCGTCACTTGACCCGGACGTCGCCGGCCGGACTCGCGACATCCTCACGCGCGTGGTCCGCGCCGAGGGGACGACTCTGGTGATCACGTCCCACAACATGGTCGAGGTGGAGCGCATCTGCACCCGCATCGGGTTCGTCTTCGGGGGCCGGATGGTCGCCGACGGGGAGCCGGGAGAGGTCGTCCGGCGAGTCGGCACACGCGACCTCGAAACCGCTTTCGTGCGGCTCGCACGGGAGGGCGGCTGAGATGTGGACCCGCGTGGGAGCGATCGTCCTGCGCCAGGGGCTGCTGTACAGGCGGTCCGGCCCCCGCCTCGCGGAGATGTTCTATTGGCCGGTCATCGACGTGCTGGTCTGGAGCTTTCTGTCGCTGTACCTGCGACGCCTGGAGAATCCAGGAGCGGGAGTGCGGGCCGGGGCGGCGATCGTCGGTGCGCTGATCCTGTGGGACATCCTGTTCCGCTCCCAGCAGTCGGTGGCCATGGCCTTTCTCGAAGACGTCTGGTCCCGCAACCTGCTCAACGTCTTCGCGTCGCCGATCCGCCCGGCGGAGTACGTCGTCGGCGGGATCGTGGCCGGGATCATCAAGGTCACGGGGGCTGCGGCGGTCGCGGCCCTGATCGCCTGGGGCCTGATCGGCTTCAACATCCTGTCCATCGGTCTCCACCTGTTCGTGTTCGTTGCGAACCTGCTGGTGATGGGCTGGGCGATCGGCATCGTCACGATGGCGCTGATCCTGTACTTCGGCGAGGGGGCCGAGGTGCTGGCGTGGGCGCTGTCGTTCGCCTTCCAGCCGCTGTCGGCCGTCTTCTACCCCGTCTCGGTCCTGCCGCAGCCGTTCAGGGCGATAGCGCACGGCATCCCGGCCTCGCATGTCTTCGAGGGAATGAGGTCGGTGCTCGCGGGGCGCGGCCTGCCACTGGACGAGCTTGCCTGGGCGGTGGGGCTCAACGTGGTCTACGTCCTGGCGGCGACGCTGTTTTTCGCGTGGATGTTCGATCTGGTGCGCACAAAGGGGCTGCTCACAAAATTCGGAGAGTGAGTCCGCCCCGAGCGTGGTTCGCCGCTCCTACTCGTACTGAAGCGCGTCGACCACGTCCATCCGGGCGGCGCGAGCGGCGGGGTACAGGGAGGCGAGGCCCGAAGCCGCCAGGCCCAGGACTGCGGAGCCTACGTAGGCCGAGGCGGGGAAGGCGAGCCTGAGGTCGATCCCGGACTGCTCCTGCATCACCCTGAACATGAAAAGCCCGATCAGCGACCCGAAGACCCACGCGAGCAGGACGCCGACGCCCCCCACCAGCAGGGCCTCGACCGTCACCATCCGCCTGACCTGACCTCGCAGCATCCCGACGGCGCGCAGCACGCCGAGGTCGCGGCGGCGTTCGAGGGTCGAAATCAGAAGGGTGTTCGCCAATCCGAGAGCCGCGACCACGACGGCCACCAACTGCACTGAGGAGATCAGGTCGCGGATGGACCCCACGATCCCGTTGATCCGGTCGACGAACTGGGCCCGGCTGTCGACTTCGATTCCCAGCGGCCCCCGGAGGCGCTTCAGGATCTCCCCCCGCACGCGCTCCGGGTCGGCGCCCGGATCAAGCCCCACGCCGAAGGAGTCGGCCGTGGCCGTAC
Organism: Actinomycetota bacterium; assembly: GCA_035536535.1. Classification (NCBI taxonomy): domain Bacteria; kingdom Bacillati; phylum Actinomycetota; species Actinomycetota bacterium. The sequence goes on from DATLNZ010000086.1 coordinate 31,668, forward strand.
GGAAGGTGGACGTGAACTGCCTGAAGTCGAACGAGAACGTCGGCGTGACCGCGGACGGATCCGGGAAGTATCCGACCACCTCCAGCGTCTTCACCCCCGACGGCGTGGGCATCTTCACCCGGTCGCCGACCCTGATGCCCATCACCGACGTCACCGACGGAGTGATCACGACCGTGTCCTGCTTGGCGAGCTTCCGGGCCAGCTCGCGAACCTCCCGCCGCCAGGACGGGTCGAGGCCGGGCAGCTTGCCGTAGTTGGGGTAGTCGATTGCGTTGAAGACGACAACGCGGTTGCGGAAATTACCGAGCACCATCCGGAACGGATAGGCCGCCGCAACCCCCGGCACCTCCTCGATGGCCTGTCCCATCGACGCGTTGAGCGGCACGTCGGATCCGAACGGCCTCCAGGTGGCGGTCCGGACGTACATGTCCGCGCGCACTATGCGGTCCATCCCCGACTGGAAGGACCGTGTGAACGAGCCCAGCGCGATCGAAAAGCCCACCACCAGAGACAGAGCAAGAAGGACGGCCCCGGCGGTGAACGCGGTCCGTCCCGGCGACCGCAGGACCTCGCCGGCGGCCAGCGACACCGGCGCGCCGCGGGATGTCCCGCCGCGGGCGAGGCGGCCGAGCAGCAGCCGCGCCACCAGAGGGACGCCGACCCGCACGAGCAACGCCGCGCCGGACAGCGCCAGCACCAGTCCCGCTGTCGACACCGAGGACGCCTTGTCCGCGCGCCCGAGAAGATCCCACACGGTCAGCGACGCTCCGGCGGCGAACAGCACCACCCCCGCCGCCGCGGTCAGTGCGCGAGGCCCGGCAGCGGACTCCTCCAGTGCGCCCGCCGGGGCTAGCGCGGATGCCGGCTGAACCCTTGAGACTCGCCGGGCCGGGAGCCAGGCAGCGAGGACCGACACGGCGATTCCGGCGGCGAAGGCCAGCAGCACCGACAGGTCGTCCAGGACGACGGTCGTGATGTCGACCGGGAACACGTCCTCGACGGCCGCGCCTCTGGTCGCCAGCAGGATCCGGGCCAGGACGATCCCGAAGAAGACGCCGATCGCGCTGCCGACCACCCCCAGAAGGGCCCCTTCGGCCACGAAAAGCGAGAACACCTGGCGGCGTGTCGCTCCCACGGCCCGCAGCAGCGCGGCCTCCCCCGTCCGCTCCACCGCCGCCATCGCCATCGTGTTGAAGACGAGGAAGCCGCCGACGAACAAAGCGACGATCGACGCGACGTTGAGGCTGGCGGTGGTGCTGGCGAGCATCTCGCCGACGTCCCCGGTCCGAAGTGCCACCGGCCCGACACGGCCGAGGTCGCCAACCACGTCGGCCAGCCGCTTTTGGACGGCGTCCGGGTCGGCGGCCCTGATGTAGAACGCGTCGACCCCGCCGGAGCGCCCGACCAGGGACTGGACCAGGTTCAGCGACCCCACCGCGATGCGGCCACCGGCGCCGTCGCCGCGGATGATCGCCCCGATCGGACGGCGCTGCCACCCATTGGCCGTAGCCACATCCACGTGATCGCCGGCCCCCACGTCGAGGTCCTGCGCCAGTCCCTTGGGCAGCACGAGCGACAGCGGGCTGACGCGCCGGAAGTCCTTGGGCTGGATGGCCTCCGGCGCCATCTTCAGGACGCCCGAGTCCAGCCCCACCAGAAGGGCCCGCTCCTCGCCCTTCCCGGACCGGAGCTTCGTGTAGGACTCCACGGTCGCCCCGACTTCCTGGACCCCCTTCACCTTCGAGATCTCGTTTATCAGCGCGTGGGGCAGTCCCAGGTGCGTGTTGCCCCTTACCTCCAGATTCGCCGTGCTGGCGGCGGCCTCCGATATCCCGTGGAGTGAGCGGTTGATGGACGACCCGAGCGCGGAGACGGCAACCGCCAGAGCCACCCCCGACGCGACGCCGGCTACCGCGAGCAGGGCGCGGACGCGGTGGGACGTCAGGTGCCTGGCGTCCAGCGCCGCGACCAGGCGCAGGGATGACCTCATCCCCGGGGGTCCTCCTCCGGGGGAATGGGGGCGCCGGCCACCTCGGCATCCGCGGGGGTCAGCGGGGGCTGGGGCTGGGGCGCTGGAACAGCGGCCCTTTCGGGGGCCGGCGCGATGTCCACCCTCTCGAACGCAGCCGGAGCTGCCGGAATGTCCACTCTCCCGGGAGCCGCGGGCATGGGGAACGACGTCCGAAACTCTGGCCGGTCGGTTTCGTCGCGAACGAGCTGCTGCGGCAGGTCGACGGGAGGCTGGTCCGAAAGAAGCCCGTCGCGCAGGTAAAGCCGGCGGTCCCCAGGCCCCGCCGCCGCCGGGTCGTGAGTCACGAGCACAACGGCGGTCCCCAGCGACTTCGGGGCGTCGTGCAGGATCCGGTACACCTCGGCCCCCGCCTGCGAGTCCAGGTTTCCGGTGGGCTCGTCGGCCAGGAGCAGCGCCGGACGCGTCACGAGGGCTCTGGCTATCGCCACCCGCTGCTGCTCCCCGCCCGACAGCTCTCTGGGCCGATGGGCCGCCCGGGCCTCCAGGCCCAGCCGCCGCAGGGTCTCCAGAGCGGGACCCTCGGCATCCTTCGGGTCGTGGCCGTCCAGCAGCAGCGGGAGCATCACGTTCTCCGCCGCGCTCATCGTGGGCAGCAGGTGGAAGAACTGGAAGATGAAGCCGACCCGGCGCCGACGGTAGAGCGTGAGCTCGTCGTCCGTCATCTCGTCGACGGGCGTCCCCTCGAGTCGGACGGCCCCTTCGTCGGGCAGGTCCAGTCCGGCCATCACGTGAAGCAGGGTCGACTTGCCGGCGCCGGAAGGCCCCGTCACCACCACGAACTCACCGGGGCGGACGTCCATCGACACCGACCGCAGCGCCCGGACCTCCTCCCGCCCCCGGAAGTAGGACCTGTAGACGTCCGAGAGCTCGACGATCGGACCCGAGGGCTCCGCCGGGTTCACGGCTTGGGTGTGCCGGGTGCGTCCGGGTCCCGTGCGGAGGACTGAAGGGCGTCGTCGTCGGGGACGTAGAACAGCCACTTGCCCTTGTCGGTGATCCCTGCGCGCGGCCCCCGGTATTTGCCCGACGACCGCCACTCGGCCACCTCGACCTCCGACGCCACCCGTTCCAGGGCCTCCCAGTCCTCGTCGGAGGCTTCACCGACGTCAAAGGGGCGCGGCCAGACGAACGTCGTGACGACGTCCTGCTCATTGCCCTCGCCGCCCAGGACGTCGTCGGTCTTGATGAAGCGCATGTCCAGCAGCTTCACGAGGTCGGCCAGGACGTCCTCGCCCTGGGTCTCGCGGGTGCGCCAGTACCTGGCCGGCTGCACGCCCGGACCGGAGGTCGGCTCCCCCTGTGCGTAGGTGAAGCGGCCGCCCTGCCCCCGCGCCAGCTGCTCGAGCTTGCCGTAGTCGCAGGAGACCGCGGCCTCGACGATGTCGCGGCGCATGAGTTGCGCGGCATCGTCCACCTCGGGCTGCTCCTTGATCTTCGCGCTCAGGGAAGCGGCCGAGCAGTCTCCCCGGGGACCGGGGGTGGTCCGGGGGGCGGAGGTCGTATCGCGGTCGTCGTCGTCGGTGGTAGCGCACGATCCGAGCAGCAGCACCAGCGAGAGCCCGGCCGCGCCCAGAGCCGCCGTCGGTCGATTCATCAGATGTCACCTTTCGCCTCGAAAAGCCCTGTACCAGGAGGATATCGCCGCCTTGCGGTTGACAGTCGGAGAGGCAGCGTGCTAGCACTCTAAGGGTAAGAGTGCTAATCATCAGACGAAAGGAAGGGTAAATGCCTGCCAAGCTCATCGCCTACTCGGGAGAGGCGCGACGCGCCCTCGAGGAGGGCATGAACAAGCTGGCCGACGCGGTTCGCGTGACGCTCGGCCCGAAGGGACGCAACGTCGTTCTGGAGAAGAAGTGGGGAGCCCCCACGATCACCAACGACGGAGTCACGATCGCCAAGGAGATTGAGCTCGAGGACCCGTACGAGAAGATCGGGGCCGAGCTCGTGAAGGAAGTGGCGAAGAAGACCAACGACGTCGCCGGTGACGGAACCACGACCGCAACGGTCCTGGCGTGGGCGATGGTCCGTGAGGGACTTCGCAACGTCGCCGCCGGCGCTAACCCGATGGCTCTGAAGCGGGGCATCGAGCAGGGCGTTGAGAAGGCCGTGGAGTCGATCCGCAAGCAGTCCCGCGAGATCGAGTCCAAGGAGGAGATCGCCCACGTAGCGGCAATCTCCGCCGCCGACCCGGAGATCGGCGACACCATCGCCGAAGCCATCGAGAAGGTCGGCAAAGACGGCGTCATCACCGTCGAGGAGTCCCAGACATTCGGCATGGAGCTGGAGACCGTCGAGGGCATGCGCTTTGACAAGGGCTACATCTCGCCGTACTTCGTCACCGACGCCGAGCGCATGGAGGCGATCCTGGACGACCCGTACGTCCTGATCGCCAACCAGAAGATCTCGTCGGTGCGCGACCTGCTCCCGCTTCTCGAGCAGGTCATGCAGTCCGGCAAGAGCCTCGTGTTGATCGCAGAGGACGTTGAGGGCGAGGCCCTGGCGACCCTGGTGGTCAACAAGATGCGCGGCACGTTCCGCTCGGTTGCCGTCAAGGCTCCCGGGTTCGGAGAGCGCCGCAAGGCGATGCTCGAGGACATGGCCGTGCTCACCGGCGCACAGGTCATCTCCGAGGAGCTGGGAATCAAGCTCGAGAACGTGAAGGTCGACATGCTCGGTCGGGCCCGCAAGGTCGTGGTCACCAAGGACGAGACCACCATCGTGGAGGGCGCCGGCGGTGCCGACGACATCAAGGGGCGGATCAACCAGATCCGGGCCGAGATCGACCGTACCGACTCCGACTACGACCGCGAGAAGCTGCAGGAGCGGCTGGCGAAGCTGTCCGGCGGTGTCGCGGTAATCAAGGTCGGCGCGGCAACCGAGGTCGAGCTCAAGGAGAAGAAGCACCGAATCGAGGACGCCGTCAGCGCCACCAAGGCGGCCGTCGAGGAGGGCATCGTCGCCGGCGGTGGCGTGGCCCTGATCGGCACGACCAAGGCCGTGGACGCGCTCGTCTCGTCGCTCGAGGGCGACGAGAGGACCGGTGCCCTGATCGTCCGCAAGGCTCTGGACGAGCCGGTCCGCCAGATCGCGGTGAACGCCGGACTCGAAGGCGGCGTCGTGGTGGAGAAGGTCCGGTCGCAGAAGCAGGGCTTCGGACTCAACGCCGCCACGGGCGACTACGTCGACATGGTCGCGACCGGAATCATCGACCCGGCCAAGGTCACCCGTTCGGCACTGCAGAACGCGGCTTCGATCGCGGCCTTGTTCCTCACCACCGAGGCCGTCGTGACCGAAAAGCCGGAAAAGGCGTCGGCCATGGCCGGCGCCGGCGCGGGTGGCGGCATGGGCGGCATGGGCGGGATGGACGACTTTTAGTCTCCCCAGCCTTTCGAGCACTTCCAGCGGCGGGCCCCTCCGGGGGCCCGCCGCTCCGTTTGCCTGGCGTGTCCGAACCTGTGCACTCCTTGTACTAGGCGACCGGGTAGACGTTCTGCCTCTTGTCTATACCTCTTGACATGCTCACAGAGTGTCTATAGGCTCTGATGAGAGCAACCCGCTTTGACACGAGGGAGGAGCCCATGGTCCTGGACGAGAAGCTCGTGAAAGCCGCTGCCGCCCTGCGAGCCGAGGCTTCCGAGCTGCAGGCCCGGGCGGAAGGGCTGACGCTGGAACTCCACCGGACCGTCCGGCGCTTGAACGCGATGGGCGGGTCCCTTCGGGAGATTGCGTCTGCGCTTTCCATCAGCCATCAGAGGGTCCACCAGATCGTCGGAGACGATGTGGCCGTGGAGCTGTTGAGACGGGTGACGTCACAGGAGCCGGGCGACCTGCGCGGGGCGCTTTTGGATGAGATTGGCCGAGCCGGTCCCGCCCCGGGTCCGGGCGCGGGCGCGGCGGGCGCCAGGCTCTCGCGGCTGGTCTCCCGCGCGGGCCGGGAGGCGATGGGTCTCGGGCACGGGCACCTCGGGCCGGAACACCTCGTGCTCGCCGTCCTGACCGAAGAACAGGACCAGACGGTGGCTTTCCTGGCGAAGTCCGGTGCGTCCCTGGAGAAGGCCCGGGAGAAGCTGGCCGACCTGATCGGCCGGACCGACCCGACGACCACCGCGGCCGGCAATGCGCGCTACGAGGCCGTGGTCGACGCCGCCCGGACCGAGGCGGTGATGAGCGGGGCGGCGGAGGTGGAGCCGGTTCACGTGCTGTTGGGCGTGCTCGGTGGCCGCCGCGAAGCCGGGGGGGCCGGGCCCTCGTCCGGCAAGGGCTCCGATGGTTTCGGCGAAGCGCTCGGCTGCTCCTTCTGCTCCCGACACCAAAAGGACGTGAAGAAGCTCATCGCGGGCCCGGGAATCTACATTTGCGACCAGTGCGTGGAGCTGACGCGGCCGGTGCTGGCCGGAGCGCCCGTGGCGGTGGACGAACGGACGTCGATCGCCTCCGCGCCCGTGGGCTTCGTCGACTCGTGCCGGTTCTGCGGCAAGAGACTGAAGCAGGTCAAGGCCATGGCGGTGTCCGGCGAGTCCGTGATCTGCAACGAATGCATCGACCTCTGCGGGGAGATCCTGGCCGAGGAGCTGCCCACGGCCTGACGCGAAAGTGTTTCCCCCCGGCGGTTTCGGGCCGATACTTGAGGCATGAGCCTCGGAGCACAGCCTGTCGCACCCGGTGACGTGAGGGAGATCATCGACCGCAAGATGGCCGACTTCCAGCACGTGTCGCGCGGTGTGCACGTGCGCCACCTCGACCCGGACCCTTACTTCGACGCCGCCTTGGAGGACCCCGACATCCGGTTCGCCGTCGAGACGGGCTTCATCACGGAGATCAAGCAGGAACTGCGCGATCCCGTCCTCGCCCTCGCGGGCGACCGCGTCGTGTTCACCTGTCCGACGCTGGTCGTGCGCGTTCTAGCCCCCGAGCCTCCCGAGATCCACCGCGCCTTCGTGGAGGGAGTTTTTATGCGAAAGCTGTTCCGGTTCTTCGTCCCCGCCGCCCACGAGGGAGGGACCGGCTTTGAGGCCTCGCAGCAGGTGCGCGAGATCATGCAGCGTCACTTCGCCTGGCAGCTGGTCGTGACCGAGACGCTGCTGGGCCAAGCCTCCTAGAGCTCGCGCCCGGGAACCCGCGTCCGGGGCCTCGGGTATCCTTTGGAGACAGCCGACCGCGCCGGGAGGTACTTCCTTTGGAGATAGACATCGGGATGGGCAAGAAGGCGCGCCGCGCCTACGGTTTCGACGAGATCTCGATCGTGCCGTCCCGGCGGACCCGCGACCCCGACGACGTGGACATCTCCTGGCAGATGGACGCCTGGCGGTTCGGCCTGCCGCTGATGGCCTCGGCCATGGACGCCGTCGTCTCCCCCTCAAGCGCCATCGAGATCGGGCGGCTCGGAGGCCTGGCGGTCCTGAACCTCGAGGGACTGTGGACGAGGTACGAGGACCCGTTGGAAGTGTACGAGCGGATCGCGGCAACCCCGGTCGAGGAGGCGACAAAGGTCCTCCAGGACGTGTACACGGAGCCGGTCCGTGGCGACCTGATCCAGGAGCGGATCCGGCAGATCAAGGCCGGGGGCGTCGTCGCCTCGGCCTCCCTGACGCCCCAGAGGGTCCAGGAGTTCGCTAAAGACATCCTCGCCGCGGAACTGGACATCCTGGTGATCCAGGGGACGGTGGTCTCCGCCGAACACGTGTCGCTGACCCGGGAGCCGCTCAACCTCAAGGAGTTCATCCGCACCTTCGACCTGCCGGTCATCGTCGGAGGATGCGCGTCGTATGACACGGCGCACCACCTCATGCGCACCGGCGCGGTGGGCGTCCTTGTGGGCGTCGGCCCGGGGGCCGCCTGCACCTCGCGGCAGGTCCTCGGGATCGGGGTCCCGCAGGCCACGGCGGTCTCCGACGCGGCCGCGGCGCGGATGCGGCATCTGGAGGAGACGGGCCGCTACTGCCACGTGATCGCCGACGGAGGGATGCGCACCGGCGGCGAGGTGGCCAAGGCCATTGCGTGCGGAGCCGACGCGGTCATGATCGCGTCGCCGCTGGCGGGGGCCTTTGAGTCGCCCGGCCGCGGCTTCCACTGGGGCATGGCGACGTTCCACCCGGAGCTGCCGAGAGGGGCGCGGGTTGAGACGGGCCAGGGCGCGACTTTGAAGGAGATCCTCACCGGGCCCGCGGCCGTGAACGACGGAACCCTGAACCTTTTCGGAGCGCTGCGCTTTTCAATGGCGACATCCGGGTATGGCTCCATCAAGGAGTTCCAGAAATCCGAGATCGTGGTGGCCCCGGCCATCAAGACTGAGGGCAAGGACCTGCAACGCGCCCAGAAAGTAGGGATGGCATGAAAAGCCACAGACCGATTCGCAAGGTGACGGTCGTCGCGCTGACGGCGGTCATGTGCCTCGTCCTGTCGTCGTGCGGGCTTTCGCGCAGCGGCCAGAAGCCCAAGGGCTCCCAGGGGCCCAAGAGTTACGGGTCGGAAGTCGACACGTCCGAGAAGACGCCCGCCCCCGAGGTGCAGGCCACACAGGCGCCCGGCCAGCAGCCGGGCGGCGCAGCCAAGCCGGGACAGGCCAAGGCAAAGGTCACCGCCAAGCCGAAGGCGGGCGGCGGTGCCCCCGCCAGCCACCCGGGAGTGCCGCCGGACCTGTCGGGCGGAGACCTGGGGCCGACGGAGCAGGCGTGGCGGATCCTGAACCAGGCCACACCGAAGATGGTCATCGAGGTCGACGTGGTGGGCGAGGCCGAGCCCGACGCGCAGGCGTTGGCGCAGTTCAAGGCGATCCTTGATGGGATCGCAGACAAGCCGAGGGGCATCGAGGTCCGAAGGGAGACCATTCCCGGAGGGAAAAGCAGCTATTCGGACGGTGAGATCGAAGAGTTCGTGCGGACGAACCGGGGCACGAAGAACACCGGGGACACGGCCAGCGTGTACGTCATCTACGTGCCGGGCACCCGCCAGGGGCCGAAGCCCGGGACGCTGGGTTACGCCTCCGGAAGCCGCATCGCGATGTTCCCGGACACCGTCAAGCGAGCCGCCGCCAATGCCCCCGCGGTCGGGCGGACCAAGATCGAGACGGGGGTGCTGACGCACGAGATGGGTCACATCATGGCCCTGCTCGACATCGGATGGGAGTCACCAAGAAAGCGGACGGACCCCGAGGACCCACAGCAGCCCTCGAATCACTCGCGGAACAGGGACTCGATCATGTACTACAAGGCGGAGCAGGGGGACCTCGTCGCCCAGGCGCTGGGCACCAAGCCCATCCAGTTCGACGCCGACGACAAAGCCGACCTCGAGGACCTCAAGCACAGACGCGTCTGACCTTGGCGAGTCCCGGCGCCCCGCGGGTTGGACGCGCGGCGCCGGGACTCTGCATTGTTGTCGGCGTGACCCCGCCCACAGGAGGTCTTCCGTGACCCAGCCTGTCTTTGTCGTCGATTTCGGTGCCCAGTACTCGCAGCTGATCGCCCGGCGTGTACGCGAATGCCACGTCTACTCCGAGATCGTGCCGCACACCATCGACCCGTCCGAGCTGGCGAGACGCAACCCCGGCGGCCTGATCCTGTCCGGGGGCCCTGCGTCGGTTTACGCACCGGGCGCCCCCCAGTGCGACATCCGGCTGTTCCGGCTCGGCGTCCCGGTGCTCGGCATCTGCTACGGCCAGCAACTGATGACGTCGGTGCTGGGTGGGGAGGTCGCCCGCACGGACGCTGCGGAGTACGGACGCGCGGAGCTGTCGGTCCGCTCCTCGGATTCGCTTCTGTTCGCGGGGCTCCCGGAGCGCACCGAGGTCTGGATGTCCCACCGCGACGCGGTGGTGTCGCCGCCCCCCGGGTTCACCGTGACGGCGGCAACGCCCGAGTCGCCGGTCGCGGCGATGGAGGATCCGGACGACGGGCTGTTCGGAGTTCAGTTCCACCCGGAGGTCGCACACACCCCGCGGGGCACGGAACTCCTCAAGAACTTCCTGTATCACGCGTGCGAGGTCCTGCCGTCGTGGACGCCGCTTTCGATCATCGACGAGGCGCTGGACGCGATCCGGCAGCAGGTGGGCACGGAGAAGGTCGTGTGCGGGCTGTCCGGGGGGGTGGACTCGGCGGTCGCCGCTCTGCTCGTCCACAAGGCGGTAGGGGACCAGCTGACGTGCATCTTCGTGGACCCAGGGCTCATGCGCGAGGGCGAGGCGCAGCAGGTGGTGGAGACATTCAAGAGCCACTTCCACGTGGAGCTGATCCACGTCGACGCCACGGAGCGGTTCCTGGACGCGCTCAAAGGAGTCGACGACCCCGAGCAAAAGCGCCGGATCATCGGCGAGCACTATTTCCGCGTCTTCGAAGACGTCGCCCGCGGGGTCGGGCATGCGAAGTACCTGGTCCAGGGGACGCTGTACCCCGACGTCATCGAGTCCGGCTCGTCCACCGCGGCGACCATCAAGACCCATCACAACGTAGGAGGCCTGCCGGAGCGGATGGGACTTTCTTTGGTCGAGCCGCTGCGCAATCTGTTCAAGGACGAGGTCCGCAGCGTCGGCATGGAGCTCGGCCTGCCGGAGGAGATTGTGTGGCGTCAGCCGTTTCCGGGGCCCGGACTGGCTGTGCGGATCCTCGGCGAGGTGACGCCGGAGAGGCTGTCCATACTGCGGCGCGCGGACCAGATCGTGCGGACGGAGCTTCACAAGGCCGGCCTCGACAGGGAGATCTGGCAGGCGCTCGCCGTCCTGCCGGCCGTGAAGTCCGTGGGTGTCCAGGGAGACGAGCGGACGTACGCCTATCCGATCGTCGTCCGGGCCGTCACGTCCGAGGACGCCATGACTGCCGACTGGGCGCGGCTGCCGCACGAGGTGCTGGAGAAAATTTCCTCGCGCATCACCTCGGAGGTCCCGGGAGTCAACCGGGTCGTCTACGACATCACCTCCAAGCCCCCCGGCACCATCGAGTGGGAGTAGACGGCCCCGAGCCGTCCGCATGAAGGTCCGTGTAAACGGACTGGAGTTCGGCTACGACCGGGCCGGGTCCGGCGAGCCGGTCCTGCTGGTGCCGGGGCTGGCCACCCCCCGACTGTCATGGGTCAACCAGATGCCGGTCCTGGCGCGCCACTTCGACGTCACCTGTTTCGACAACCGCGGCATCGGCGAAAGCGAAGTCCCGGGTGACTGGTGGAGCATGCCCGAGATGGTCTCCGACACCCTGGGGATCATGGACGCCGTGGGTTACACGAACGCCCACCTGGTCGGTGTGTCGATGGGCGGCATCATCTCCCAGGCCATCGCCATGCAGCATCCGGAACGGGTCCGGAGCCTGACCCTCATCTCCACGTACTGCGGAGGCCCGGACCGCGCCTTTATGGACGAAGACGTCGCGGCCCGGCTTTTCGTGGACGGAGAGCCGGCGGCCAGGATCCGCGCGGGGGCCGAGGCGACCTTCGGGCGGACCTACCGCGAACGCAACCCCGACCTGTTCGAGGGCTTTGTCGCTTTCGCGTTGGCCAACCCCCCGCGGTCGCTGTCCGTTTTCAGCCAGCTCGGCGGGTGCGCGTCGTGGCTGGCCGAGGACAGTTCAGGCGAGGGGTTGTCGTCCATGAGAAAGCCGGCTCTCGTTCTCCACGGCGACGCGGACGAGATGAGTCCGGTCCGCAACGCGGAGATGATCGCCGACCGCATCCCGGACGCAAAGCTGCGGGTGTGGGCGGACGCGGGGCACGCGCTCATCCACGAGCGGTCCGACGAGGTCAACGAGGCCATCCTCGAGCATTTGTTGTCGGTGGAGGCGCGCGCTCTGTCCTAGGCGGCCCCCCCGTGTCGTCGCCGCTGTGGTCCGTCGGCCCCCGCCACATACTGAGGGGGTGCAGGATTCCCTCGCCGACGTCGTATCGGGGCTGAACCCCGTCCAGCGGGAGGCCGTCGAGGCGCTCGACGGCCCGGTCCTGATCGTCGCGGGGGCCGGGTCGGGCAAGACCCGCGTCATAACGCACCGAGTAGCCAACCTGCTGCGCCACGGGGTGTCGCCGCGCAACGTCCTGGCCATCACGTTCACGAACAAGGCAGCCGGTGAGATGCGGGAACGGATCGAGCGCCTGGTGGGCACGGGCCTTGCGCGCGAGATGTGGGTGATGACCTTTCACGCCGCCTGCGCCCGCATCCTGCGCATGGAGGCCGAGCGCCTGGGGCTGGGCAAGAACTTCACGATCTACGACGACGGGGACTCGCAGCGGGTCATCTCCGCCTGCCTGAAGGAGCTGAACCTCGACGCCAAGCGGTGGACTCCCAGGTCCATGTCGGCGGTCATCTCAAACGCCAAAAACGCCTGTCTGGGACCGGAAGCCTTTGCGTCGGCGGCGGCGTCGTTTCCCGAGCGGGTGGCGGCTGACGTGTACAAGGGCTACGCCGCAGCGTTGCGGCGGGCCAACGCCCTGGACTTCGACGACCTGATCGCCGAGGCCGTCCGGCTGCTGGAGGAGCACCCGGAGGCCCTGGCGCGCTGGCAGAACCGCTTCCGGTACGTAGTGGTGGACGAGTACCAGGACACAAACCACGCGCAGTACAGGGTCTTGGCGCTTCTTTCCGGCAAGCACCGCAACCTGTGCGTGGTCGGCGACGAGGACCAGTCGGTCTACAAGTTCCGGGGAGCGACCATCCGCAACATCCTTGAGTTCGAGCGCGACTACCCCGATGCGCGCGTGTTCAAGCTCGAGCAGAACTACCGGTCCACCCAGACGATCCTGGATGCGGCCAACGGCCTGATTCGCAACAACCGGCAACGCAAGGACAAGCGTCTGTTCACCGAGCGCGGGGGCGGAGCGGGAATCGTCCGGTACCGCGCCGACGACGAGCACGACGAGGCGCATTTTGTCGCCGGCGAGATCGGGAAGCTGGCCCCCGAGGGCTATTCGGGCAAGGACGTGGCCGTGTTCTACCGCACCAACGCGCAGTCCCGGGTCCTGGAGGAGATTTTCTTCCGATACGGCATCACGTACCGGGTCGTGGGTGGCCTCAAGTTCTACGAACGCAAGGAGATCCGCGACGCGATCGCCTACCTGCGGGCGGCGCACAACCCGGCGGACTCCGTGTCGGTCCAGCGAGCAATCTCCTCGCCGAAGCGTGGTGTCGGCGACGGGTCCATGGCCAAGCTCGAGCTGTGGTCGCGGTCCCACGAGACCCCGCTCGGCGAGTCGCTGGCGAGGGCCGACGAGGTCCCGGGACTGTCCGGACGCGCGCGCAACGGCTGCGCCGAGGTGGCCCGGGTGCTGAGGTTGATTCGGGAGCGCGACGCGGCGGGGGCCCCGCTGTCGGACATCGTCCGTACGGCCTGGACCGAGTCGGGCCTGCTGGACGAGCTCCAGGCCCAGCAGACCCCAGAGGCCGAGGGACGGATTGAGAACCTGCAGGAGCTGGCCGGGGTGGCCGAGGAGTTCTCCAACCGGGAGGACGCCGGGGACGCCCGCCTAGCCGACTTTTTGGAGCGGACGTCGCTGATTGCGGAGGTGGACGTCCTTTCCGACGCCAACGAGATCGTCACGCTCATGACGCTGCACAACGCCAAGGGGCTCGAGTACCCGATCGTGTTCCTCACGGGGATGGAAGAGGGGGTCTTTCCGCATATCCGGTCGCTGGACGACCCCGACGACCTCGAGGAGGAGCGGCGGCTGGCCTACGTCGGCATCACCCGCGCGCAGGACCGCCTCCACATCTCCCACGCCTGGTCGCGGTCGCTGTGGGGCGGCACCAACTACAACCCGGTGTCGCGGTTCGTGGGCGAGATCCCCGAGGAACTGGTGGAGGTCCGGGGGAAGTCGGAGTCGCCGCGCCTGCGGGGATGGGACTCGCCGGCCCCCGCCAGGCAGGCGCAGGCGCCGCGTCCGGGGGCCGAGAGGTTCGTGGTGGCGGTCTCGCCGGGCGATGCCGTCATGCACGAGGCATTCGGTGTCGGCGAGGTCCTGCAGGTGTCGGGGTCCGGTTCGGATACCGAGGTCACAGTCCGGTTCGACGACGAAGGCGACAAGGTCCTGCTGCTGGCCTACGCGAACCTGTCCAAGGCCCGGTAAAGAGAAAAGCCCGGCCGGGGGCCGGGCTTTTCTCTAGATCGGATGGCTCAGGGAGCCGTCACTGAGGCCGTGGTAGAAACGTTTGTGCGCAGGCTGCCGGTGCCGACGCCGGTGAAATCTCCGATCGGCGTCCTGACGGTCGCCACAGTCGTGGCCTCGCGATAAATATTGGCGCCGGCGTGCGTGTATGGCGGGCCGCCGCTGGACGTGGACAGCTGGGGGGTTCCCGTGCCCGCGGCAACGATGCTGAACACGAAGGTCCCGTAGTGGTTGGTGATCAGGCCCGAGGCGGTGGCCGCGTTCAGGGCGGGATCTATGACGACGGCTGCGTCGCCTCCCGCATAGGCTGAGACTCCCGTCGTCTTGTTGTGGATCCACATCGAAACGTACTCACTAGGGTTCGAGTAGACGGAGGGCGGCACGCCAGACCCCTGAACGTAGAGACCCGAGGACCCCGTCAGGGTGATGTCGTAGGTGGCGTCCGAAAAGTACCCGTACATCGTGAGAGCCGGGACGCTAGCTCCGTAGGAGACGTTGGCGGCTCGCGCCGGGGTGCCCACGAAAGTCGCCGACAGCACCGCCGCTGCCACCGCGATTGCTCTGACCCGCTTCATAGGTGCCTCCAGTCATCAATGCCCCGCTCAAAGGTTCTCCGCCGGGGGCGGTTCTCCTGCCCCATCGTTTCGGGGCTCGAGCCTGCGCGGTGTGGCGCACGTCACTCCGCCGGTTTCCTCTCGCGCCGCCCGACCCCCGTGCGGCAGTTGCCGGGCGGCCGCCCGGGCTTAGAGCTGGTGGCGCGTCAGGGGACTTCGGGACGGACGTAGGTTCCGATTCTGTTCGACATGTAGCCACTGCCGACGCCGGTGTACGTCCCGTTGGGGGCCGAGATGCTCGCCGCAGTCGTGGCCTGCCTGGTGAGGTAGACCCATGCGCCCGCCTCGGGACTGCCGTGAGTTCCCATCGTCGGGCTGGGAGCTCCCGTCCCCGCGGCTGTGACCGAGAAGACGAAGGTTCCATAGCCGTTGGTGATCGTTCCCGAGGCCTGACCGGCGTTGAGCGCCGGGTCGATTGCCACCACCGCTGGGCCGTGGGCGGCGGTGGTGGTGTTGGTTTCGCGGTGGAGCACCGAGAAGCTGACGTTCACGGGATTGCCAACAGTGACCGAGGGCGGATTCGCAGACCCACGCACCCCCAACCCGGAGGACGCGGTGAACCAGACCTCGTAGTTGTCGTCGCTGAAGTACGCCGACATTTCCAGGCGTGGTATGTCGCTTTCGTGGGATACGTCGGCGGCCTGCGCAGGCGCACCCAAGAACGTCACGCCAAGCAAGAGCAGTGCGCCTGCCAAGCCTCTGAGTCGCCGCATGATTCCCCTTTGTGGATGACTTGCTCTCTAGGTTCTGGAGCACCGTCCAATCTCCTGCATCCGCCACCTGCGGCTGGGGCTCAGGCCACGCGGCGACCCTTTCGGCCGCTTGGATCGCTGGATGACCTTGTGCTGCCCCGGCCCCCGTGCGACAGTTGCGGGGTTCGAGGCGGGAGGAACCGTGGACACGCACGAGCTCGAGTCGATGGACATCGAGGGCCTCGCCCGCCACACCCCCGACGAGTTGCTGGACAACGTTCTCACGGTCGCGGAGCGTCGCTACACCTACGACGACTTCTACCAGCGGTGGGAGAGCCAGCACTGGCTGGCGACCGGGATCGACTTCTCGGTGGACGCCGAGCAGTGGCCGAAGCTGCCGCAGGCCCTGCGCAACGAGATGCTGGGCACGATGGCGGCCTTCTACCAGGGCGAGCAGTCGGTGACTCAGAACCTGGCGCCGCTGATGATGGCGGCTCCGCGGATCGATCACGAGATCTTCCTGACCACGCAGACGGTCGACGAGGCCCGCCACGTCGTGTTCTTCAGGAGGTTCTTCAACGACGTCATCAAGCTGGAGGGCGGCACCCAGGAGCACCTGGAGAGGTTCCGTCCCTACTACGGCCGCTGGTACACCAACCTGTTCTTCGGGCCCCGCGGCTTGGACGGCCGGGGTGACGCGCTGCGGAAGAATCCGTCCGACATCGGCCTTTTCGTCGAGACGGTCACGCTGTACCACCTGGTCCTGGAAGCGGGCCTGGCGCTTCTGGGACAGCGATTCCTGCTGGACCTGTGCCGCAACCTCGGCGTCCTGCCGGGGTTCTACAAGGGGTTCATGGCCGTCACCCGCGACGAGTCACGCCACGTCGGGTTCGGCGTGCGCGTCCTGAGAGAGCTGCGGGAGGCGGACCCGTCGCTCGGCCCCCGGATCATGGACGTCATGCGCGAGAGCATCCCGGACGTCGTCCGCCTCACCCACCCGCCGGACCAGGATCACAACCTCGAGCTGCTCGAGGTCATCCCGGCGGAGTTCGTCATCGGGCCTCAGGAGGCGCACCGCTACGCGTTCACGCACATCCTCAAGCGGCTGTCGGCGGTCGGTTTCGGCACCGATGAGGTCAACGAGCTGGGCGAGTTCGCGTGGGCGGAGTTCGAGAAGGCACTGGGCGAGTGGGAGGCGCGCACCGGCGGCACGCACTACGCCCGCCTGTACGAAAAGGACCACGCACTGGGACCTGCGCGCGTCGCCTGATTCACCGCGCCCTTGCCTCAGCGTCACCGAGCCTGATTCAGCCGTCGGTGAGCCACCGATTTCCCGCTTCGCGCCACCGGCGGCTGCGGGCGGATAAACGTTCGTCCGGGCTCAGGGCCTCCAGGCCGTGCAAGTGGTCCGCCACCACGCCGGCCAGCGCGCGAAGCGCCGGCTCCGGCTCGGACTGGGCCCCCTGCGGCGGCTCGGCGACGACTGCGTCGGCCACGCCGAGTTCGACCATGTCCCTGGGCTCTATCCGGAGGCGCTCAGCGAGGTCGGCCGACCGAGAAGCGTCCCTGTGCAGGATGGAGGCCGCTCCTTCGGGAGAGATCACCGAAAAGACCGAGTTCTCCCACATCAGGACCCTGTCGGCGGCGGTCATGGCCAGCGCCCCTCCACTGCCTCCTTCTCCGGTGACGACGGCAACCGTGGGGACGGGAGCCGACAGCAGCGCAACAAAGGTCGCGGCTATCGCCTGAGCCACACCGCCGGCCTCGGAGTCGGGAAGCGGCTCGGCGCCGGGCGTGTCCACGACCGTCACCACCGGCAGGCCCAGCCGCCCCGCCAGTTCCAGCGCCCGCACCGCCTTCCGGTAGCCGGCGGGACGGAGCCGCCTGCCGCCCGTGCAGTCCTGTGCGATGACGGTGATTCTTTGTCCCGTCGGCCGCAGCGATCCCATCCGGACCAGCACCGATTCGTCGTCGCCGCCGCCGCTGCGGTCACCACGCAGCGCGACCTGGTCGTCCAGGAGCGCGTCCACGAGCGCCGGCCCCTTTGGACGTGACGGGTCCCGCGCCAGCAGGAGCCGCTCCGAGGGCGAACGGTGGGGTCCGCCGTGGAGGCTGCGGAACGACCCCTCGCCGCGCGGTCCCTGCCGTCGGGTGAAGGCGCGCAGCACGCGCCCCAATGACGCCCGTTGCTGCGCCCTCGGAACCAGCGCGTCCACGAGGCCCTGCCGGTGGGCCCACTCTGCCGTGTGGGTCTCGGGGGGCGGTGTCTGCCCGGTCAGGTCGCGGATGACGCGGGGGCCGGCGAAACCGACGTGGGCCCCCGGCTCCGCCAGGATCACGTCCGCGAGGGACGCGAACGACGCGTAGACGCCGCCGGTGGTCGGCGAAGTCAGCAGCGTCACCTGGCCCAGGCCCGTCGCTGCGTGCAGCCGCCGGGCCTCCGCGACCTTGGCCATCTGGACCAGAGCAACCATCCCTTCCTGCATCCGCGCCCCGCCGGAGGCCGTGACGCAGGCCACCGGCAGGCAGCGCGCGGTTGCAGCGTCGAAGGCACGGGCGACCTTCTCGCCGGCCGCGGCCCCCATGGACCCGCCCAAGAAGGCGAAATCAAGCACGATCAGCGCGCACTCGACGTGGTCTATCGAGGCGCGGCCCCACACAACCGCCTCACGCAGGCCTGTGTCCGCACGTGCTCTGACGACCGCCTCCGGGTAGCCGTCGAACCCGAGCGGGTCGCGGCCTTCCAGGAGCCCGTCCTGCTCGTTGAAGGCGCTTGTCAGCAGCTCGATGCGCGACCGCGCGTCCATTCGCGAGTGGTGGCCGCACGAGCCGCAGACCAGAAACTCGTCGGTCTCGCGCCCGCACCTGGGGCAGGCCCCGTCGTGTGATGACACGGCAGTAGTATCGGCCCCCGCCGGTACCGTGTGACGCACGGTCCGCGGCGCGGGTCGCCCGTCCGCAACGGGGGCCGGTAGCATGTGGCCCCGTGAAGCGCCACCGCATCCTTATCGCCAAGCCCGGACTCGACGGCCACGACCGTGGCGCGAAGGTGGTGGCCCGTGCCCTGCGCGACGCGGGGTTCGAGGTCATCTACTCGGGGCTGCACCAGACCCCGGAGCAGATCGTCGAGGCGGCCATCCAGGAGGACGTGGACGCGGTAGGGCTTTCGTCGCTGTCCGGCGCCCACATGGCGCTGTTCCCGAAGATCCTGAAGGGGATGCGCGACAAGGGGGCCGATTCGGTGGTCGTCTTCGGAGGTGGGATCATCCCCCGGTCGGACATCGACGAGCTGAAGGCCCAGGGGATGTCCGAGATCTTCACCCCGGGGACGACGACGCAGACGATCGTGGACTGGCTTCGCGAGGCACTGTCCGAGGAGCCCGCGCAGGCACCGGCGGGCGAGGGGGGCTGAGGTGGATCTTCTCGAGTACATGGGCAAAGAGGTCTTTGCCCGGCACGGCATCCCGGTTTCCCAGGGACGCGTCTGCACGACTCCCGACGAGGTCCACGCCGTAGCGGCGGAGGTGGGTCGTCAGGTGGTGGTGAAGGCCCAGGTCCAGGTGGGGGGCCGGGGCAAGGCCGGGGGCATCAAGCTGGTCAACTCGCCGGACGAGGCGCGCGCGGCAGCCGGACAGATCCTGGGGATGGACATCAAGGGCCACAGGGTGGAGCGGGTCCTGGTGGAGGCAGCCACCGACATCGCCCACGAGTACTACGCGTCGATCACCCTGGACCGCCGGGAGGGACTGCCTCTCGCGATGGTCTCCGCCAAGGGCGGTGTGGACATCGAGGAGGTAGCGGCCAGCGACCCGGACGCTCTGCTCAAGCTGCACGTCGACCCCCTTGTGGGCTTCAAGCCCTTTCACGCGACTTACCTCACCTCCACGCTCCACCCCGAGGCGCGCGGGGGTGCGTCATCGATCCTGCAGTCGATGTTCCGGTGCTACATGGACGGCGACTGCGACCTGGTGGAGATCAACCCGCTCGTGCTGACGCCGGACGGAACCGTCCATGCCCTGGACTCGAAGGTGTCGGTGGACGACAACGCGCTGTTTCGCCACCCCGAGTACGTCGAGTACCGCACGATCCTGACCACCGATCCCCAGGAGAAGATCGCCAAGGAGAAGGGCATCGCCTACGTCAAGCTCGACGGTGAGGTCGGCATCATGGGCAACGGCGCGGGGCTGGTGATGTCCACGCTGGACCTCGTGGCGCTGGCCGGGGGCCAGGCCGCCAACTTCCTGGACGTCGGCGGAGGCGCGTCCGGTGAGCAGATCGCCGCCGGGCTGGAGATCGTCCTGTCCGACCCGAAGGTCCGGTCGGTTTTCGTCAACATCTTCGGGGGCATCGTCCGCTGCGACCTGGTGGCGCGCGGGATCATCGATGCCTTGGGCCGGGTGGACCTCAAGGTCCCGATGGTCGTGCGCCTTGACGGGACCAACGCCGAGCAGGGCCGCAAGATCCTGGCCGAGGCGAACCTACCCGGCGTGACCGCGACCCCCACGATGTGGGAGGCCGCAGAGCTGTCGGTCGAGCGGGCGCGTGGCTGACGGCTACGACGAAGCAGCCGCGGCGGAGGTGGAGCAGCGGCTGGGCCGTAGTTTCGAGGCCGTGCAGCGACGGCTCGAGGACCTGTTTGGTTCGCCCTGGGAGGACGTGGAGACGATCATCGAGACGGCGGCCGGGCGCGGGGGCCGTTCCCGGGCCGACGTGATCGTCGACCTGGTCGGCCGGACCGAGCGCCGGACGCCGGTCCTCACGCAGGTGCGGCGCAGCGTCATCCAGTGGGTCGGCAAGCCGTGGCGTGAGCGCGAGGACCCCTGGAGCAGGCTCAAGGACCGTGTGCCCCCGCCGAGGTCGATCCGGCCCCCCGAGCCCGATGATCTCGAGGAATGGAAACCACTGAGACCCGAGGAGCGATAGGCAATGGCGATCCTGCTCGACGAAACGACGCGCGTGGTGGTCCAGGGGATCACCGGTCGCGAAGGCACCTTTCACGCCACACGCAACCTCGACTACGGGACGAAGATCGTCGCGGGGACCCGTCCGGGCAAGGGCGGCACCCGGGTGCTGGACGACCGGGTCCCCGTCTTCGACACGGTGATCGAGGCGGCGAAGGAGACCGGGGCCAACGCCAGCCTGATCTTCGTGCCGGGAGCCGGAGCCGCGGACGCCGTCCTGGAGGCGGAGGCGGCGGGGTGCGGGCTGATCGTGTGCATCACCGACCCGGTGCCGGTGCGCGAGATGATGATCGTGGCCGACTACCTTCGCGGCCGCGATGCCGTCCTGATCGGCCCGAACTGTCCCGGTCTGATCTCACCTGGCAAGGGCAACATGGGAATCATCGCGCCGGACATCTGCACCCCCGGCCCCGTGGGACTTGTGTCCAGGTCGGGGACCCTGACCTACCAGATCATCAACGAGATGACGGTCCGTGGAATCGGGCAGTCCACCTGCGTGGGCATCGGCGGGGACCCGATCGTGGGGACGAGCTTCATCGACGTCCTGCGGCGTTTCGAGGCCGACCCCGAGACAAAGGCCGTCGTGATGATCGGCGAGATCGGCGGAGACGCCGAGGAGCGCGCGGCCGAGTTCATCGGATCCGAGATGTCGAAGCCGGTCGTGTCGTACATCGCCGGGT
This sequence comes from Actinomycetota bacterium, assembly GCA_035536535.1. NCBI lineage: Bacteria > Bacillati > Actinomycetota > Actinomycetota bacterium. Next base: position 52,719 of record DATLNZ010000086.1, read on the forward strand.
TCAGCGCCCCGCCGGGCAAGCGGATGGGACACGCCGGCGCCATCATCACCGGCTCCTCGGGGACTGCCGAGGCCAAGGCCGCAGCGCTGGAGGCCAAGGGCGTCCGTGTCGGCAGGACCCCGACGCAGGTGGCGGACCTGGTTCGGGAGGTGGTGTGAGATGCCCTCGTGCAACGGAATGAGCCACATCGCGCTGACGGTGTCGGACATCGACCGCAGCGTGCAGTGGTACGAGTCAGTGTTCGGCGGCACGCGGTTCATGGAGATGAAAGAGGAGGACTTTTCACTCGCGATGCTGATGACTCCGGGCGGGGTGCTGCTTAGCCTCCACGCCTACCCGAACAGCCCCGACGGCGACAGATTCAGCGAGTTTCGGATCGGCCTGGACCACCTGTCGTTCTGCTGCGAGACCCGAGCGGACGTCGTGGAGTGGGCCGAGCGGCTCGAGGAGCTCGGGGTGGAGCACTCACCCGTGGCGGACGCGCCGTACGGCCACGTCCTGGTCTTCCGTGACCCCGACAACATCCAGTTGGAGTTCATGGCTCCTCTGTCGGGAGCGTGAACGAGTTCGTCGGATCGCCTTGATAGGCTCGGCCCCCATGCGCATCGGAGTGCTTGCCACGGGTTCGGGCACCAACTTCCAGGCCCTGGTGGACGCCTGCCGCAGCGGCTACGCGCCCGCCGAGGTGGTTGCCGTGCTCACGAACAAGGCCGATGCCCTTGTCCTGGACAGGGCGGCCCGGGCCGGGGTGCCGGGAGTGTTCGTGGACCCGAAGGCCGCCCCCACCCGCGAGGAATACGACCGGATGCTGCTCGAGCAGCTCAAGCTGCACGGCGTCGAGCTCGTGTGCAACGCCGGGTACATGAGGATCCTGTCCTCGGAGTTCGTCTCGGAGTACCGCGACAGGGCCCTGAACATCCACCCGAGCCTCCTGCCGTCGTTTCCCGGCCTGCACGCGGTTCGACAGGCCCTGGAGCACGGCGTCCGGGTGACGGGGGTGACCGTGCACGTGGTGACCGACGACCTCGATGGGGGACCGGTCCTTCTCCAGCGGGCGGTGGACGTCCTCGCGGGCGAGCCGGTGGAGTCACTGACCAGCCGGCTGCACCTCGTGGAGTACGCCCTGTATCCCAAGGCCCTGAAGCTGTGGGCGTCGGGGATGGTGAGGGTAGACGGCCGGCGGGTCGAGGTGAGCGGAGACGTCGAGGACCCGCCGTGGGCCGGGTCCCTGCCGCCCGGACTGAGGAGCGCCTAGATGGACCGCATCCCGATCAAGCGCGCGTTGCTGTCCGTCTACGACAAGACGGGTCTGGTCGAGCTCGCCCGGGCCCTGAGCGACTCGGGGGCCGAGCTTGTCTCGTCCGGGGGCACCGCTTCGGCCCTGCGCGACGCCGGCCTGACGGTGCGCGACGTGTCGGAGCTGACATCGTTTCCGGAGATGCTCGACGGCAGGGTCAAGACGCTGCATCCCGCCGTGCACGGCGGGATCCTCGCCGACCGCTCTAAGCCGGAGCACCTGCGGACCCTGGCCGAGCACGGCATCGAGCCCATCGACCTGGTGGTCTCCAACCTCTACCCCTTCGATATCCAGGTCGGGCCTGGTACTCCGGAGGCCGAGGCGGTCTCCCTCATCGATGTGGGCGGACCGACGATGGTGCGCGCGGCGGCCAAAAACCACTCGTCGGTCGCGGTGGTGGTCGACCCGGAGGACTACGGAGAGGTCGCGTCCGCCGCGGGCGCGGGGGGCACGACCCTCGAGACGCGCAAACGGCTGGCCGCCAAGGCTTTCACCCGGCTTTCGGCATACGACGCGGCCGTCGGGTCATGGTTGTCGGGGCCGGAGCCGCTCCCGGAGCAGCTCACGCTCAGCGCACAGCGGGTGTCGACGCTGCGGTACGGAGAGAACCCACACCAAAGCGCGGCGCTATACAGGCTCCCCGGCGCCCGACGCGGTGTGGCAGCCGGCAGGCAGCTGCAGGGCAAGGAGCTTTCGTTCATCAACTACCTGGACCTGGATGCCGCCATGAGGATCGTCGCGTCGTTCCGCGAGCCCGCCGCCTGCATCGTGAAGCACACCAACCCCTGCGGCGCGGCCGTGGGCGAGGACGCGGAGGAGGCCTACCGCCTGGCTTTCGAGTGCGACCCCAGATCGGCCTTCGGGGGCATCGTCGGGTTGAACAGGCCGTGTACAGCCGAGGTTGCGGGGCGGCTCAAGGACCACCCGCTTCTGGAGTGCGTGGTGGCTCCTGGGTATGACCCGGCAGCGCTGGAGCTTTTGTCAGGCAAGAAGAACGCGAGGTTGATCGACGTCTCCCCGGACGAGTGGAAGCTGGATCCGGTGTCGGTAACCAGCGTCAGCGGGGGCCTTCTGCTGCAGACCACCGACGAGGTCTCCGAGCGCCGCGACGACATGCGCGTGGTCTCCAAGCGAGAGCCGTCCGACGTCGAGTGGGAGGACCTGCTGTTCGCCTGGACGATCTGCTGGCACGTGAAGTCCAACGCGATCGTCCTGGCCAACCTCAGACAGGCGGTCGGGGTGGGGGCCGGCCAGATGTCCCGGGTGGAGTCCATGGAGATCGCGATCCGGCGCGCCGGGGACCGCGCGAAGGGCTCCGTGGCGGCGTCCGATGCCCTGTTCCCCTTTGGCGACTCGGTGGAGACGGCGGCCGCGGCGGGAGTCACCGCGATCATCCAGCCTGGCGGAGCCGTGCGCGACGAGGAGTCGATCGCCGCCGCGGACGCGGCCGACGTGGCGATGGTGTTCACGGGAGTCCGTCACTTTCTGCACTGACGTACTTCCCGAGGACTTCGTGGGCGACTCTGCTGATCACCGGGCGCGCCGGCGCCGGGACCGCCGCGATCTGCGACCATATGGCCAGGTTCAACTACGGAAGGGATACATACCGTGAAGCCGCCTGAGACGACTCTCGGACTGCAGGGAATCGACCATCTCGAGTTCTGGGTGGGCAACGCCCGCGCGTGCGCCGGTTTTCTGGCCTCGCACTTCGGGTTCGACCTCGCCGCCTACTGCGGGCCCGAGACGGGCGTTCGGGACCGCGCTTCGTACCTGCTCGAGCAGGGAGAGATCAGGTTCGTGTTCACGGGCGCCATGGCCCCCGAGTCGGAGATTGCCGAGCACGTCAGGCTGCACGGCGACGGCGTGCGAGACGTAGCCTTCCTGGTCACCGATGCGGAGGCCGCATTCCGCGGCGCCTTGGAGCGGGGCGCGACGGCGGCCCGGGAACCCGAGGTGATCGAAGACGACACCGGCAAGATCGTCCGGGCCTCCATATGCGCCTACGGCGACACCCGCCACACCTTCGTCGAGCGCTCCGCCTACTCCGGCCGGTTCCTCCCCGGGTTCGGGGAGCCGCGGCACACGCGGCCCTGCGGTCCGGATGTGGGGCTCAAGCACGTCGATCATGTCGTCGCCAACGTCCAGGACATGAAGCCGTGGGTGGCCTTCTACGAAAAGGTGCTGGGCTTCGGCGAGATGACCAAGTTCACAGACGACGACATATCCACGGAGTACTCGGCTCTCATGTCCACGGTCGTGGAGGGCGGCGGGGGCAAGATCGTCCTGCCCATCAACGAGCCGGCGACGGGAAAGCGCAAGTCTCAGATCGAGGAGTACCTGGACTTCTACCGGGGGCCGGGGGTCCAGCACATCGCGATGCGGACCGAGGACATCGTGAAGGCCGTCTCGGCGCTGCGCGAGCGGGGCGTCAGATTCCTGCGGATCCCGGACACCTACTACGCCGACGTGACCGAACGACTGTCGGACCTCGACCTGGACTGGCGCACGCTCCAGGACCTCGGAATCCTCGTGGACCGCGACCACGACGGCTACCTGTTGCAGATCTTCACGGAGAACGTCATGGACCGCCCCACGGTGTTCTTCGAGATCATCCAGCGCGAGGGGTCACGCGGGTTCGGCGCCGGCAACTTCAAGGCGCTGTTCGTCGCGCTCGAGCGCGAGCAGGAGAGCCGGGGCAACCTGTAAAGGGAGGCACGAGATGTTGGGTCTGCCGCAGTGGGTGAAGGGCAGGACCAGCAGGCAGGCGCACGTCGCCTTGCCTGCGGGGACGGTCGAGGAGGAGCATGGCCGCCTCGGCTTCTTCGGCGCCGCGAGCCACCTCTACAGGCTCCACGCGCCCACCGGATGGACGTCGGTGAAGGGTCCCGCCGCGCACCACGCGCTGGACTGCACCCAGCTCAAGACCCCCGACGGCCTGTGGCCGACGTCCCTGCTGTACAACGCCGACCTGCACATCGGATTCCAGCGCTACGAGACGGGGCGTCCGGAATTCCTGCGAAACGCAGACGCCGACGAGCTGTACTTCGTGCACGTCGGGTCCGGGCTGCTGCGCACCGAGTACGGCCCCCTGCGTTACGGCGAGGGCGACTACATCGTCATGCCGCGCGGCGTGACCTACCGGTTTGAGATCGCCGAGCCCACGTCTTTGCTGTGGGTGCAGAACCTGTCCGGGCTGATCGACCTCCCGGACCGGGGCATCCTCGGCCGCCATGCGCTGTTCGACCCGGCGGTCCTGGAGGTCCCGGAGGCCGAGGCGGTGGAGGAGGAGGGCGAGTTCGTCATCGCCGTGAAGCGCATGGGCGAGACCACGCTCGTCACCTACCCGTTCCACCCGTGCGACGCGGTCGGCTGGAAGGGCGACCTGGCCCCGATGCGGCTGAACGTCACCGACATCCGTCCGATCGCCTCGCCGCGCTACCACCTGCCGCCATCCGCGCACTCCACCTGGGAGGGCAACGGATTCGTCGTGTGCACCTTCGCGCCGCGGCCGGGCGAGGAGGACCCGGAGGCGCTCAAGCTGCCCTTCTACCACCGCAACATCGACTACGACGAGGTGATCTTCTACCACTCGGGCAACTTCATGTCCCGTGAGGGCATAGAAGCCGGGATGCTGACGTTCCACCCGCACGGCCTGCACCACGGACCGCAGCCGAATGCCGTCAAACGGGCCGCTGCGGCGCCGCAGTCGGGCCCCCGGATGCTGGACGAGTACGCGGTGATGATCGACAGCCGCCAGCCGCTGCTGGTGTCCGACGCGGCGCTGAAGGTGGATGTCTCGGGCTACGAGATGTCCTGGGCCGACGCCGGGCAGTGAAGCTCGTCAGGTTCAGGTCCGACCCCGGCGACACCGTCTGGGGCGGGTATATGCAGGACGGCCACGCCGTCCCGGTTTTGCGGTCCGACGGGCAGGGGGGCCTTGCGCTCCTGGTGGACCTGGCGATGTCGCACATCTCCGGGAACCGGCTCGAGCCTTGCGCTGACCCGGTGCCTCTGGAGTCCGTCCGGCTGCTGGCTCCCGTCCCGGCCCCCCCATCGGTCCGGGACTTCTATGCGTTCGAGCAGCACGTGCGGACGGCACGGGCGCAGCGGGGGCTGGACATGGAGCCGGACTGGTACCAGCTGCCGATCTTCTACTTCACCAACCCGGCCACCATCTACGGCCCGGGCGAGGAGGTCCCGCACCCGGCCACCGACGCCCTCGACTACGAGCTGGAGGCGGCAGTGGTGGTGGGCCGCGACGGCTCGGACCTGAGCCCCGAGCAGGC
>DATLNZ010000087.1 GCA_035536535.1 Actinomycetota bacterium
CCTGGCGCTTGAGGCGGGGCTGGACATAATCCCGTTGATCAACAAGTGCGACCTCGCGGGAGCCGACCCCGACCGCGTCGAGGAGGAGATCTACCACCTGCTCGGCGGCGTCGAGGAGGGCATCCTGAGGATCTCGGCCAAGACCGGGCAGGGTGTTCCGGAGGTCCTGGAGGCCATCGTCGACAGGGTGTCGCCCCCGAAAGTCGACCCCGGCGATGTGCATGCCCGCGGGCTGATCTTCGACTCGATGTACGACCCCTACAGGGGAGTGGTCAGCTACGTACGCCAGATGTCCGGGGAGCTGAGGTCCCGGCAGCAGATTCAGCTGATGTCCACCGGCCACGTCGCCGATGTCATCGAGCTGGGGGTCCTGGCACCGGACATGAAGCCCACGCAGACCATCGGTCCCGGCGAGACGGGCTACGTCATCACCGGGATCAAGGACGTCCGGAAGGCCCGCGTTGGCGACACCATCACGATGGCGGCGGAGCCGGCCCCCGACCCCGTGCCCGGGTTCCAGGAGCCCAAGCCCATGGTGTGGACGGGGCTTTACCCCGAGGAGGGCGAGTACGAGGAGCTGCGCGACGCGCTGGACAAACTCCAGCTCAACGACGCGGGATTCGTCTACGAGCCGGAGACGTCACACGCGCTGGGCTTCGGGTTCCGTTGCGGGTTTTTGGGCCTGCTCCACATGGAGATCGCCAACGAGCGGCTGTACCGGGAGTTCAACCTCGACCTGGTCGTGACGGCGCCCACTTGCGCCTACAACGTGGAGCTCACCGACGGCTCCCGGCTGCAGATCCACTCACCGGCCGATCTGCCCGACCCCTCCCGGATCGCGGTGATCGAGGAGCCGTTCGTGAAGGTGATGTTGATCACGCCCACCGACTACGTGGGCACGATCATGGACCTGTGCCAGGCCAAGCGTGGCGAGCAGACGGCCATGGACTACCTGTCCACGGACCGGGTGGAGCTGCGCTACGAGATGCCTCTTTCGGAGATCCTGTTCGACTTCTTCGACCAGGTGAAGTCGCGAAGCCGCGGGTACGCGTCGCTGGACTACGACCCCCTGCCGTACCGCTCCGCGGAGATGGTGCGGGTGGACATCCTGGTCCACGGCCAGCCGGTGGACGCGTTCAGCTCCATCGTCCACCGGGACCGCGCCTACCACTGGGGACGCGCGATGACCCACCGGCTGCAGGAGCTGATCCCGCGGCAGATGTTCGACATCGCGGTCCAGGCCGCGATCGGGGCCAAGATCATCGCCCGGGAAACGGTCAAGGCCCGCCGCAAGGACGTGCTGTCCAAGTGCTACGGGGGCGACGTCACGCGTAAGCGCAAGCTGCTCGAAAAGCAGAAAAAGGGCAAGGCGAAGATGAAGATGCTCGGACAGGTGGAGGTCCCGCAGGACGTCTTCATCAAAGCGCTGCGCGTAGAGGAGAAGTAGGCATGGTCCGCCCGGCGGAGCGGCTCCTGCCCCGCCCGCGGGACGTACTCGGAGCCTTCGGGATCTACGTCCACGTCCCGTTCTGCACCCGGCGCTGCTGGTACTGCGACTTCAACGCGTACGCCGGCCTGGACCACCTGGCGCCGCAATACATGAGTGCGCTCGCGGAAGACGCGCGGCGGGCCCTGTCGGCACCGGAGCCTTTCGGGGAGCGCCCCGTGGTGACCTCGGTGTTCTTCGGCGGCGGGACGCCGTCGCTGGTCGAACCCGGACTTCTCACGGCGGTCCTGGACGCGGTGCGAGAGTCCTGGCCGGTGGACCCGGGGGCCGAGGTGACGGTGGAGTGCAACCCCGAGAGCATCGACCGCGACAGGCTGCTCGCCTACCGCGCCGCCGGGGTGACCAGGCTGAGTTTCGGGGTCCAGTCGCTTGACGACCGGCTCCTGGCGTCCCTCGGACGGGTCCACGACGCGGCGACGGCGGTCGGGGCGCTGGTGTTGGCCCGAAGCGTCTTCGAGCGGGTGAGCGGCGACCTCATCTTCGGGGTGCCGGGCGAGGACGACCGGACGTGGAGGTCCAGCGTCGAGGGACTTCTGTCCCTAGGCCTCGAGCACATGTCCTGCTACGGACTGACCTACGAGGAGGGGACTCCGCTGCACTCCTGGAAGCGGCTGGGCAAGGTCGTCCCGGTGGACGACGACGACTCCGCGCGGCGCTGGGAGATGACCGACGACCTGCTCAGTGCGCGGGGACTGCGCCGCTACGAGGTGTCCAACTGGGCGGTTCCGGGGCACGAGTGCCGGCACAACCAGCTGTACTGGGCGTGCGGCGAGTACCTGGGCATAGGCGCCGGCGCCCACTCCCACCTGGCCAGGCCGGACGGGTGCACCCGGTCCTGGACCGTCAAGTCGCCCGAGCGGTACGTCCGTGAGGTTTTCCGCGGGGCCTCCCCGGTGGCGGGGGCCGAGCACGTCGACGCAGCGGGACGGGCGTCCGAGGCCATGTTCCTGGGCCTGCGTCGAGCGGGCGGAGTGCGCTCCGAAGAGTTTCAGGCGCTCACCGGGTTGCGGCTGGAGGACCTGTTCCGTGCGGAGCTGGAACGCTGGTCCCGCGCGGGCCTTCTGCGGTGGGAGGAGACGGGAGCGAGGCTGACGAGGCGCGGGACGCTTCTCGCCAACGAGGTCCTCGCCTCGATGCTGGCCGGTTGATCCGGGAGGTTTGGCACTCTCAGTGTTAGAGTGCCAATCACCATGATCAACCACGAGGCCCCCCTCGACGAGCGCAAGGAGCGCATCCTTCGGGAGATCGTCGAGGCGTACGTCCAGATGGGCGAGCCCGTCGGTTCCAAGGCGATAGCCGCGGGCCGCGACCTCGACGTCAGCTCCGCGACCGTCCGCAACGAGATGGCGATCCTGGAGCGCGAGGGGTACATCGCGCAGCCCCACCCCTCGGCCGGACGGATACCCACGGACAAGGGCTACCGCTACTACGTCGACAGGCTCGCTCCCGCGGTGGACGCCGACCCACAGGAGCGCCGGGAGATCGAACGCTCCATGGCGGGTGCGCTGTCGGCCCTGGACGACCTTCTCATGCGGGCTTCCCACCTACTGTCGGACCTTACGAACTACACGTCGCTTGCGTCCGCGCCCCCGGTCAGTGAGGCGCGGTTGCGCCACGTCGAGCTGGTGCCGCTGGGTCACCGGCGGATTTTCCTGGTCATCGTCGGCGACGGCGCCTGGCACGCCGAGCGCGTGCTGGAGCTGGCCCAGGAGCCGGCTGAGGACACGCTGCGCAGGTCCGGCGAGGTCGCAAACCGCCTCGCACACGGGCTCGGCCTCACCGAGGCCGCGGCCGCCCTCGACAAGGCGGAGGGCTTGGACCGTGAGACGTCCCGGGTGTTGAAGGCGACGGCCCTGGCCCTGCGGACTGTCGCCAGCGACCGCGGAGGCCGCGTGTTCACCGGCGGCACGTCGCGGCTGGTGGTCTGGGAGCCGGCTCCTACAGCCCGCCGCGTCCTGGAGATGCTGGAGGAGGGGGAGATGGAGCCGCTTCTCCCGGAACCGGCCCCAGAAGGGGTCTCCGTGCGCATCGGCCGGGAGCTGGCCTTTGAGGACTACCACGACCTCAGCCTTATCGCGGCCGGGTACAGGTTCGGCCGCCAAGCGGGGACGCTGGGCGTGCTGGGGCCGACTCGGATGCACTACCCGTCGGTGATGTGCACGGTCGCGGAGGTGGCGCGGTCCCTTTCGCGTGCGTTGAGCCGGCTCGAGCAGTAGATGGCTCGCGACCACTACTCGGCCCTCGGCGTGTCCGAGGAGGCGTCGCCCGAGGAGATCAAGCGTGCGTTCAGGTCGCTGGCCCGGCAGCACCACCCGGATGCCACCGGCAACGACCCGGAGGCGGCGGAGCGTTACAAGGAGATCTCAGAGGCCTACTCCGTGCTTTCCGACCCGTCCCGGCGCCGCGAGTACGACATGCAGCGCGCCGGCGGCTTTACGCAGTTCGGGACCACCATCGAGGACCTGTTTGACTCGTTTTTCGGCGGCGGGTCCGGGCGCAGGTCCGCAACGCGGCAGAGGTCGCGGGCGTGGCCGGGGGAGTCCATCGGAGCGCGCGTCTCCATGGACTTCCGCGAGTCCGTCTTCGGGGCGTCCAAGACGATCCGGCTGGACCGTCTGCAGCCCTGCCCGCGGTGCCAGTCGTCCGGATGCGAGCCGGGGACCTTTCCTCAGACCTGCGAGCGCTGCGACGGGACCGGCGAGCTTCAGCAGGTGAGGCGCACCGTGCTCGGCTCGATGATGACCGCGTATCCCTGCGCCGCCTGCCGGCAGACCGGCTGGGTCATCCCGGACCCCTGTTCGAGCTGCCGGGGCGAGGGCAGGGCCAAGGCGACCGAGGAAGTGACCGCCCAGATCCCTCCGGGCGTCGAGAGTGGCGACCGCATGGTGATGAGGGACCAGGGCAACGCGGGTGTGGCCGGCGGGAGCAGGGGGGACCTGTACGTCGAGATAGCCGTCGAGCCCGACGAGCGGTTTGAACGCCGCGGTGACGAGATCCTCACGTGGGTGGACATTCCAATGACCACGGCTGCGCTGGGCGGGGAGGTCACGTTCGAGTCGCTGGACGGCACGGAGAAGCTGAACGTGCCGAAGGGAGCGCAGTCCGGAGAGGAGTTCCGCATCAGGGAGCGCGGGATGGTCCGGCGCTACGGGGACCGGGGGGACCTGGTCGTCCACGCAAACGTGGTCACCCCCACAGGCCTGACCGACGAACAGGAGAGGCTGCTGGCGCAGCTGGCGGAGCTGCGTGGAGAGCCGCGAGGCGGCCACGGGATCCTCGCGGGCCTGCGGCGGGCTCTGCGTATGGAGGGATGACGGCTGGGGCTTCACCATTTCTTCACCGACCCCGACGACGTGCGGGAAGGCCGCGTTGTCCTGCGCGGTGACGAGGCACACCACGCCGCCAAGGTGCTGCGCGTGCGCATCGGGGAGACGATCTCCGTGGCGGACGGATCGGGGCGGGTGATGGACGCCGTCGTCACCAAGATCGCGGAGGAGGGCCTAGCGGCCCGGATCATCCTGTCCCATGACCTCCGGGCGTCCTCGCCCGCCCTCGTGCTGTGCCAGGGACTCACGAAGCGCGAGCGGATGGACCTTGTGGTCCAGAAGTCGGTTGAGGTAGGGGCCCGGACGATTGTGCCGTTCGTCGCACAGCGATCGATCGTCAAGTGGGACGACGACAAGCGCCGCCGCGCCCGCACTCACTGGGAGGGAGTAGCGAGAGCCGCGGCCAAGCAGTGCCGGTCTCCGTGGCTGACGAGCGTGGATCAGGTCGCCGACGGCCTGGACGCCGTCGTGGCGCAGGGTCAGCCGATGCTGGCGCTGCACGAGGAGTCGAAGCTCCACTTCCGCGACGCCCTGGACCCGGACCCCCCGGAGCGCCTGACGATCGTGATCGGTCCCGAGGGGGGCCTGACCGGCGAGGAGGTGTCCGAGCTGGAGGCGTCCGGCGCCAAGTCCGTCACGCTCGGGGAGCGGATCCTGAGGACGGAGACGGCTGGTCCGGTAGCCCTGGCGCTCGCGGCCTACAGCTACGGGATCCTGGGATGAGCGATTTCAACCGCCGCCTCGGGGAGCACATCCGCCGCCTGCGCAAGCTGCAGGGACTGTCGTTGCTGGACGTGGAGTCGGTCTCCGGCAAGGAGGTCAAGGCCTCCGTCTTGGGAGCCTACGAGCGCGGCGAACGGGTGGTGTCCGCTCCACGCCTCGCGCGACTGGCCGAAATTTACGGGGTTCCGCTTCGGGCGATGCTGCCCTCGCCGCCGGGGTCCGGCGGGGGACCGGCGGTTTCGATGTCCCTGGACCTGAACAAGCTCCAGGAGGCCGACTCGGCCGACGCACGGACCGTTGTCCGCTACGTCAGGTCCATACAGGCGCAGAGGGCGGAGTGGTCTGGCAACGTCTTCTCGATACGGGGCGAAGACGTGAGGGCGCTTTCGACCGCCCTGGACGTCACGCCCGAAGAACTGGTCCGCAGGCTCGACGAGCTGGGGGTGAGGCTGACATGACGGACTGCCTTTTCTGCCGGATCGTGTCCGGCGAGATTGAAGCCGACATCGTGCACGAGGGGGCCGAGGTCATCGCCTTCCGCGACATCAACCCCCAGGCCCCCACCCACATCCAGATAATCCCGAGGCGGCACGTGCCGAAGGTGGGCGGCTTTGTCGCCGAGCAGGATTCAGCGTGGCTGGTGGAGCTTTTCTCGACGGCGGCCGACCTGGCCCGGGCCGAGGGCCTGGAAGCCGGCTTCCGTCTGGTGATCAACAACGGGCCGCTGGCCGGACAGAGCGTCCACCACGTCCACCTGCACCTCCTGGGCGGGCGGCAGCTGGGGTGGCCCCCGGGATGACCGGCAGGGGCGGGAAGGGTCGCGGCCCGGCGATATACTCGCCCCCAGAGAGGAACTATCGGACGTTGTCGAACCGCTTGAAGATCATGGTCCCCGGCGAGACCCATGTGGTCGACCTGGTCGGCCAGAGAGATGAGCACCTCAGGCTCATCGAGGACTCTTTCGCCTCGGACATCCTGGTGCGCGGCAACGAGATCACCATCACGGGTCCGACCGAGGAGGCCGAGAAGGTGGCCTCCGTCTTCGAGGAGCTTCTCGCTCTGCTTCAGCGCGGCCATGTGCTGACCACCGATTCCGTCGGCCGAGCGGTGGAGATGGTGAAGTCCGATTCGGGCGACAAGCCCTCTGACGTCATGAGCGAGACGCTGCTCGTCACGCGGGGACGCGCCATCCGGGCGAAGACTCCGGGTCAGAAGCGCTACATCGACGCGATCCGCAGGAACACGGTTGTGTTCTCGATCGGACCGGCCGGCACCGGCAAGACCTATCTCGCCGTCGCGACGGCGGTGAAGGCGCTTCGGGACAAGGAGATCTCCCGGATCATCCTCACGCGCCCCGCGGTGGAGGCGGGGGAGCGGCTGGGTTTTCTTCCCGGCGATATCGCCCAGAAGGTGGACCCCTATCTGAAGCCGCTCTACGACGCGCTGTACGACATGCTCGAGCCGGACCACTTCACGCGGCTGATGGAGCGCGGCACGATCGAGGTGGCGCCGCTGGCCTACATGAGGGGGAGAACCCTCAACGACTCGTTCATCATCCTGGACGAAGCGCAGAACACGACACCGGAGCAGATGAAGATGCTGCTCACCCGCCTGGGGCTTGGGTCCAAGGCCGTCGTGACCGGCGACGTCACTCAGGTGGACCTGCCCGAGGGCCACACCAGCGGCCTGGTGGTGGTCCAGCAGATCCTCAAAGAGATCACCGGGCTGGAGTTCGTCCACCTCGAGCCGATGGATGTCGTCCGTCACAAGATCGTGCAGCAGATCGTGGAGGCGTATCACCGCTTCGACGAAAACCGCCGGCCATCCGGAGGCAGATGAGCGTCGAGCCCCCGGATCACCCCCCACAACCTTGGCTGTGATGGCCGGCCTGAAGGACGTCTTCGTTGCCAACGAGCAGTCCGACGTCGACATCGACGAACGCCGGCTCATCCAATTGGCCCGCGTCGCGGCCGGCGAAGAGGACGTGGACCCGCGCGCTGAGCTTTCCGTCCTGCTGGTGGACCGTGAGTCGATGGCCAGCCTGAAGGAGAAGTGGCTCGGTGAGCCCGGGCCCACCGACGTGCTGGCTTTCCCGATGGACGAACATCCTTCCGAAGAGGAGCAGTACCTCGTGGGCGACATCGTGATCTGCCCGGACGTCGCCCGCGAGCAGGCCGAGTCGCAGGGGGGCACGGTGCTCGAGGAGGTCGAGCTCCTGCTCGTCCACGGGTTCCTCCACCTGCTGGGCTACGACCACGCAAAGCCGTCCGAGGCGCGTACGATGCGGCACCGTGAGCGCAAGATCCTCCAGGAGTTCTACCGCCACCCGGCCTCCGATCCTGGACCGATCTCCTGATGGCCGCCCTGATCGCACTCGTTGGCTTTCTGGTCGTGATGGGATCCGTCCTGGCGATGGCCGAGGCGTCGCTGAGCCGCGTAGACCGCGTCCAGGCCCTGGCGCTGCGCGAGGAGGGCCGCCGGGGGGCCGAGCGGCTCCTGAAAATCGAGGAGCAGCCGGCGCGTCACCTCAACTCGGTGTATCTCGCGGTGATGTTTGCGCAGAACGGATCGGCCATCCTGGTCGCCTTTCTGGCCAACAAGTTGTGGCCCGGCGTGTGGGTGACCGTAGCGTCGGCGGTGTTCACGCTGCTGTACTTCGTGCTGGTGGAGGCGATGTCCAAGACCTTTGCGATCCTGCACAGTTCCTCGGTAGCGCTCTCGCTGGCCCCCCTGGTCTCGGTGCTCGCGAGGTTCCTGTCGCTTCCCACTCGAATGCTCATCGGGCTTTCCAACCTGTTGCTGCCCGGCAAGGGCATCAAATCCGGACCCTTCGTGTCGGAGGAGTACATCCGCTCGGTCGCCGACGTGGGCCACGAGGAGGGGACGATCGAGGAGGAACAGAAGGAGTTCATCCACTCCATCTTCGAGGTGGGCGACACGCTCGCCCGCGAGGTGATGGTGCCCCGTCCGGACATGATCGTCGTGGCGGCACAGCGTCCGATCGGAAAGGCGATGGACCTGACGATCAAGCACGGCGTCTCGCGGATCCCCGTGTACGACAAGGAGCCCGACAACATCACCGGCATCGTGTACGCCAAGGACCTTTTCAAGGCGCTGCGCCGTAACGGCGACTCCGACAAGGAGAAGACGGTCAAGGACGTGATGCGCGAGGCGTTCTTCGTGCCCGAGACAAAGCCGGTCCTGGAACTGCTGCGCGAGATGCAGAAGAGCCGGACGCATATGGCGATCGTGGCCGACGAATACGGCGACGTGGCGGGACTGGTGACGCTCGAGGACCTGATCGAGGAGATCGTGGGGGAGATATCCGACGAGTACGACGTGGCCGAGCCGGACCTCGTCCCCATGGAGGACGGCAAGTGGCGGGTCAAGGCCGGCCTTCCCATAGGCGACCTCAACGAGCTGCTGGACGTAGAGCTTCCCGAAGACGAGGACTGGACCACCGTCGGGGGACTCGTCGTCTCCAAGCTGGGCAAGATGCCCCAGGAGGGAGACGAGGTCAGCTTCGAGGGCCTGGGGTTTCGTGCCGAAGGGGTCAACGGCAGGAGGATCGGCACGGTCGTCGTCACCAAGTCGGTCGTCTCCGACGACGGCGCCGCCTGAGCACGGTGGACGGGCTGCAGCTCGGCCAGTCGCCTCCGGGTTTCCGGTCTGGTTTCGCCTCTTTCATCGGGCGCCCCAACGTTGGAAAGTCGACTCTGCTCAACCAGATCATGCGGGCCAAGGTGTCGATCATCTCCGAGCGGCCGCAGACGACGCGCAATGCCGTGAGGGGGGTCCTCACGACCGAGGCGGCACAGGCGGTGTTCATCGACACCCCCGGTTTTCACAAGCCCCGTACGGCTCTGGGGCAGAAGCTCAACGCCGTCGTGCACGTGACCCTGGCCGAGGTGGACGTGGTGGTCTTCGTGGTCGACGCCGCCGACGGCGTCGGCAGCGGCGACGCCTTTCTTGCTCACCAGCTGCACAACGTCCGGACGCCGGTGCTGGTCGTGCTCAACAAGACCGACCTGGTCGCCGAGCAGGCGCTTGAGCGCCAGATGGTTGCGGTGAGGGCGCTCGGCTCCTTTGAGGAGATCCTGCCGGTGTCGGCGAAGTCCGGGGCCGGTGTGGCCGACCTGGTCCGGCTCGTGACGTCCAGGCTGCCGGAGGGGCCGCTGTTCTATCCGCCCGACCAGGTGACCGACCAGCCCGAGTCGGTGCTTGTGGCTGAGATAGTCCGGGAGAAGGCGCTTCGTCTCACCCGCGACGAGGTCCCTCACTCCATCGCGGTGGTGGTGGAGGAGATGAGGGAAGCCGAGGAGGAAGGGCGCCTGGAGGTGGATGTGATCGTGTACGTGGAGCGCGACTCACAGAAGGGCATCCTTATCGGACACCGAGGCGGCATGCTCAAGCAGATCGGCACGGAGGCCAGGCGCGAGATCTCGGCGCTCCTCGGCTCCCGGGTGCACCTGGACCTGCGGGTCAAGGTGAAGCGGGACTGGCAGCGGCAGCCCGGACTCGTGGAGCGGTTCGGCTACGGCCGCCAGTAGTTCCCGCCGGAGAAAGGCAGGAGATGCCCGACAAGGTCTACACGCGGCGCGGCGACGACGGGACGACGCAGCTTTTCTTCGCCGGTAGCGAACGCATCCCCAAAAACGACCTGCGCCCCTGCGCCTACGGGGAGTCCGACGAGGCGGTCTCGGCGCTGGGGCTCGCGCGTGCGCACGCTGGCCTGGAGGGCCAGGAGGACGTGGCGGAGATCGTCCTGGGCCTCCAGCGCGAGCTGTTCGTCCTCAATGCCGAGCTCGCGACAGCGCCGGACAACTGGCCGCGGCTGACCCCGGGCGTGTCGCTGGTGACGCAGCAGATGGTCGACCGTCTGGAGGAGGTCATCGACGGCCTGACGCAGCGGTTCGAGCAACCGAAGGATTTCATCGTGCCGGGCAACACCATCCTCGGGGCCTGCCTGGACCACGCGGCTCGCGTGGTTAGACGGGCCGAACGGGCGGCCGTCGCCCTGGCGGCGGCGGAACAGGTCCGGCCGGAGGCGCTGCGGTATCTCAACCGGCTCGCGGACCTGGTGTGGGTGCTGGCGCGCTACTCCGAGAGGTCCGGCCCCCAGCCGAAGCCCCGGCCCTCCTGATCACGCCGGCCGCGTCCAGCATCCTGGCGTAGGAGGACGCGCGGCAGTACGTTGGCGGCCATGCCGGATCGAGGCCACGGCCTGTACAGGGACCAGGGCATCGTCCTGCGCGGCATCAAGCTGGGAGAGTCCGACCGCATCCTGTCCGTTTTGACGCAGTCGCACGGGCGCATCCGGGTGGTGGCCAAGGGTGCCCGCAAGTCCAAGTCGCGGTTCGGCGGGCGAATCGACGCGTTCACCCACGTGGACCTGCAGCTGTACACCGGCCGCGAGCTGGACATCCTCACGCAGGCCGAGATCCTCGGCCGCTTCCCGAGGCTGCGATCGGACTATGCCTCGTTCACGGCGGCGGCCGCGATGGCCGACGCGGTCGAGCGCACCACCCCGGACCGTGAGCGCAACGTCCGGCTGTTCGTCCTGCTCAGGACCGGATTGCACGCACTCGAGCAAGGCGCGGACGACCCCGGCGTCCTGGCCTACGCTTTTCTCGTCAAGGCCGCCTCTCTGGCCGGACTGCACCCCGTCCTGCAGGCCTGTGTCGGCTGTGGTGGACCAGCCGGATCCGCGTTCTCGATGTCCGCAGGGGGGGTCGTGTGTCCGGCCTGTACCTCGCGCTCCGACCCCCGCGTATCGGACGGGGTTTTGGAGGCGTGGACGGGGCTTCTGGCCGGGACCTGGGAGGAGCTGCGAAGGTTGCGGCTGGCCCCGGACGTGCAACGAGAGCTGCCGGGACTGCTGCTGGGATTCGTCCAGTGGCAGTTGGACAACCGCTTCAGGGCCTTCGGGCTGCTGGCTTCCCAATAGGAGGAACCATGGATCGCGACAACGAACCGCAGCCCCAGTCTCAGCAGAACCCCGGATCGGGGTCTTCCCCGTCGGAGGGTGCTCCGGCACCCGCATCCTATGAGTCCGCCCCGACTCCGGAGGCCGGGCCACCCGGCAGCTACCCCGGGACCACCGGGGACCCGGTCGACGTGGGCGACTCGCCGGCTTACGACCTTCCCGCGCCACGATCCAGTCCGTACGCCATCGCCTCCATGGTCGTGGGCCTGGTCGCGTTGAGCCGGGGCGGGAACATCCTGGCCATGGCTCAGCTGTTCGGCCGCCAGCTGGACCCCGTCACCCTGGTTGTGAACCTGCTCGAGGTGCTGATCGTCCCCGTCGTGCCGGGCGTGCTGGCCGTGTGGCTGTCCTGGCGCGCCGACGACGAGATTCAGATGTCCCAGGGCAGGCTCGGGGGCCGTGGATTCTCACAGGCGGGCCGGGTTCTGGGTTTTGCCGTGCTGATCGCCCTGCTCCTGGGGCTCGCGCTGACGCTGGTCGGCAGTCCGGACGCGTCCGTGAGGCTGCAGTAGCCGGCACGGACCCGGCTCCCTGCATGGAGGCGGCGGCTTCGCCGTCCGTAGACTTGCCCGGTGGATGCCCCGCACGCGCACCTGGACCTCACCCGGATGCCGAAGCACGTTGCGCTGATCATGGACGGCAACGGCAGGTGGGCCAAGCAGCGGGGGCTGCCTCGCACCGCGGGGCACAGCGCCGGCGAGGAGTCCATCGTCGAGTGCGTGGACGGGGCCCTGGAGGTTGGGCTGCGGTGGCTGACCGTGTACGCGTTCTCCACCGAGAACTGGAAGCGGCCGGTGGACGAGGTCCGTTTTCTCATGAACTACAACCGCGACCTGCTGTTCCGCCGTCGCGACGAGTTCCGGTCCAAGGGGGTGCGGATCAGGTTCATCGGCCGCCGCGACGACCGGCGCCTGCCCCGGAAGCTGGTGGCCATCGCCGAGGAGGCCGAGGAGATGACCCGCGGATGTCGCAAGCTGAACCTGACCATCGCCCTCAACTACGGGGGCCGGGCCGAGATAATGGACGGCTTCCGACACCTCGCCCAGCGCGTGGAGAAGGGGGAGGTGGATGCCGAGAAAGTGTCGGAACGCGACCTCCGTGGCTTCTTCTACGCGCCCGAGATGCCGGACCCGGACGTGATCGTTCGAACTTCCGGTGAGATGAGGACATCCAACTTCCTGCTGTGGCAGGGGGCATATTCGGAACTGGTCTTCACGCCTGTTTTGTGGCCGGACTTCCGCCGCGAGCACCTGTGGGAGGCGATCGGGGAGTTCCAGCGCCGAGCGCGGCGCTTCGGGGGAGTGCGGTGAACTACCAGGACCTGATCCTTTCCCTCCTGCGCTTTTGGGGTGACCGCGGGTGTCTGGTCGGCCAGCCCTATTCGGGAGAGGTGGGAGCGGGGACGTTCAACCCGCTGACCTTCTTGAGGGCCCTCGGGCCGGAGCCCTGGCGCGCGGTGTACGTCGAGCCGTCCAAAAGGCCCACCGACGCCCGGTACGGCGACAACCCCAATCGCCTGTACTCCCATCACCAGGTGCAGGTCGTCCTGAAGCCGGCGCCCGATGACATCCAGGACCTGTACCTCGAGTCTTTGTCCGCGTTCGGTGTCAAGGCGTCCGAGCACGACATCCGGTTCGTCGAGGACAACTGGGAGTCCCCGTCGCTGGGGGCGTGGGGGCTCGGCTGGGAGGTCTGGCTGGACGGGATGGAAATCACCCAGTTCACGTACTTCCAGCAGGTTGGGGCCGTGGAGTGTGAGGTCGTGACGGGTGAGATCACCTACGGGACCGAGCGGATCGCAATGTACCTGCAGGGCGTCGACAACGTGTTCGACCTGCAGTACGCGCCGGGCGTCACCTATGGCGAGGTCCACAAGGCCTCGGAGAGGCAGTGGTCGGCCTACGTCTTCGACCACTCGTCCGCGGACAGTCTCTTCTCGTGGTTTGACGAGTACTCCGAAGAGAGCCGGCGGCTGATCGGCCAGGGACTCGTTCTGCCGGCGATGGACTTCGCCATCAAGGCCTCGCACACTTTCAACCTGCTGGACGCGCGCGGGGTGATCGCGGTCGCCGAGAGAGCCCGTTACCTGGGGCTGGTACGTGACCTCACGAAGGCCTGCGCCTCCGCGTGGCTGGAGGCCCGGCGGGAGGAGGGATTCCCCCTGCAGGCGTCATTGGACTCGCCTGTGCGGGCGAACCCCTAGAATCCAACCACCTGGATCGGACCCGTTGGGGGGAACATGCGCAACAAGAAAGAGGGCCTGAAGCTTCTGAAGTCCGTGCCGTTGTTCGAGGGGCTGTCCGGCGCTGAGTTGAAGCGCCTCCTGGCGGAAACCGAGGAGCGGTACTTCTCTCCGGGCCAGGACCTGGTCGTCGAGGGCCAGAAGGGCGGGCCCTTCTTCCTGATCACGGAGGGCCGGGCGAAACTGATCATGGGGGGGCGTACCAGGAAGACCCTCGGGCCCGGCGCCGCCGTGGGCGAGATGTCCCTGATAGACGGGCTGCCCAGATCCGCGACCGTCCGGGCCGACACCAACATCAAGGCGCTCGCCATCAAGTCCTGGAATTTTCTGGCGATCCTGGAAGAGAGCTGGCCGATCACCAAAAAGATCATGGCCGAGCTGAGCAGGCGCGTCCGGGCGCTGGAAAAGGTCGAGCCCCACTGACCGGCAGGCACCGCGCCGCCTGACGGCACCCGGCAGGATTCGTGTCTCCCCCGGCGAATCCTGCAGCATGCAGCCCAGCCGCCTTCGTGCCGCCGTAGTCCCGGTTGTCCTCGCTCTCATCGCGGCGCTGGTGACGCCGTCACCCGCCGTGGCGCTCCAGGACCGCCCGGTCACGGTCGTGGCCGTCGTCGACTCCGGGTTCTCTCCGTACCACTACGACTTCCTCGGCTCCCAGCACCCCTGGAACACCGACTCGGACCCCGGCAACGACCTGGACTTCTCAGCCCATCCCTCGACCTACGTGGAGGGGCACCCGGGGGCCGAACGACTGGACCTCACGCTGCCGGGTTCGGCAACCGCGGACGTCGACCAACTCCGGGGCGTCGACTCGGCCAAGTGGAACTCGTTCGGCAGGTCCACGACCTCGCAGGCGCGCATGTACTGGATGCCGGGCACCAAGGTCATCGGAGCCGTTCGCTTTGGGGGCGAGCGGTTCGAGGGCTCCAACTCGGCACACGGCACGAGGTCGGCCGCGAGCGCCGCGGGCAACCTGCACGGGACGTGCCCGGAGTGCCTGTTCGTCCTGGTCTCCGGGATGCTGCCGGAGGCGCTGGCGTGGGCGATGTCCCAGCCGTGGATCGACGTCGTCACCAACTCCTACGGACACAGCACGACCCCCTTGAGGGACAACGTCTACCGCCACGGACCGGTCCAGCAGGGCAAGGCGGCGTCCGAGGCCGGGCAGGTCGTGGTGTTCAGCGCCGGCAACGGACTCGCCAACGCCTTTGACGTCCCGGCTTTCACCTACTGGTCCAGCGAAAAGGGGCCCGACTGGGTGGTGACGGTGGGAGCCGTTTCCCCCGACGACCAGGCCACCTATTCCGGGGCCGGCAAGCCCGTGGACATCTCCTCGATCGGGCGCAGCTACCCATCGACCGGTGGATCTTTGGCAGAAGGGACCGGCACTCACAGCGGGACTTCCAACGCGGCTCCCGTGGTGGCCGGATACTTCGGGCGCGTGCTGCAGTCGGCGCGGGAGACGCTGGGTGATCTCTCGGCCGGGCACGCCGCGGGCGTGGTCGCGCAGGGCGAGCCGGTGACCTGCGGGACCGCCCACCCGTCCTGCCCGCTGGGCGACGGCGTCCTTACGCGGGCCGAGCTGCAGGATCTGGTCTTCCACAACGTGCTTCCCGACCCGGGCCTGAACGCCGCAGGCGTGGCCTCCGTACAGGGCGTCCCGCACGCGTACTACTACCAAGGCCACGGAGCGGTCCTGGGACGCCTGCGCGGGTCACACGACTGGCTGGAGGAGGCGGGACGGATGATCGGTGCCTCCACGGGCGTGGCGGCCCCACCGCAGCGCCCCGCGGGCGAAAGGAACTGGTTTGTCGTGGACTCCATGTGCCGACAGGGGATCTGGGGCGACTGGACCGGCGGCTACTACACCGGCTCGGCTCCGGACATGAACCCCATCGATGACCCCCTCGCGACGTCCTTCAGGGCGGGGTGTAGCGCTCTTTGAGGCCACGGGGCCCCCTCTTCTTCCCGGCTTAGGTTCAGCTCCCGCAACGGGCCCAGCCGGCAGCCGTAGAATCGCAGTCCCGTGGCCGACCTCCTGCTTGAAATCGGAACCGAAGAGCTGCCCCCGTCCGCGATAACCGCCGGCGAGCCGCAGCTGCTGGAGCTGGCGACGCGGCTTCTGGGCCGGGAACGTCTGGCGCACGGCGCCGTGGACACTTTTGCGACGCCCCGGCGGCTCGCGGTGCTCGTCCGCGACGTCGCGCAGGTCCAGGAGGCGGTTTCGGAGGAACGTCGCGGCCCGCCGGCCTCCAGGGCCTTCACGGACTTGGGTGAGCCGTCAGAAGTCGGGATCCGGTTTGCGCGCTCCAACGGCGTGGATCCTTCACAGCTCCAGCGCCGGTCCACTCCGCAGGGCGACTACGCATACGTCGTGAGGCAGACGCCGGCCCGTCCGGCCCTGGATCTCCTTCCGGATGTGCTTTCCGAGATGCTCGGTTCGCTGAGCTTCCAGCGGACGATGCGCTGGGACGACTCGGGCGTGAAGTTCCCCCGTCCCATCCGGTGGATCGTGGCGCTGTTCGGCGACAAGGTGGTGCCGTTCGTCCACGGCCGGGTGGCAGCGGGCAGGCAGTCGGTTGGGCACCGGGTGTTCCATCCGGGTCCGGTGGAGATCACCGACGCCGCGTCGTATGAGAGCCAGGTCCGCGATGCGGGGGTTCTCGCGAAGATTTCCGAGCGCCGGGAGGAGATCGTCTCGGAGGCGCAGCGTGCGGCGGACTCGATGGGTGGGACGGCTATCGCTCACGACAGGATCGTCGACGAGGTGACGAGGATCGTCGAGCGCCCGGTGGCCCTGACCGGCACGTTCGACCCAGGCTACCTCGAGCTTCCGCGCGCGGTGCTCACGACGTCCATGGAGACCCATCTGCGTCACATAGCAGTTCAGGACCGGGACGGGAGCCTGCTGCCGGGGTTCGTGGTCGTGTCCAATGCAGATCCGGGGGCCGCCGCGATGATTGCCCACGGAAACGAGCGGGTCCTGAGGGCGAGGCTGGAGGACGCCCGGTTTTTCTTCGCCGAAGACCGCAAGGTCCCGCTCCAGGCCTATGCGCGCCGCCTCAACGAGGTGGTGGTGCACGCCCGGCTAGGCTCCCTTGCCGATCGCGCGCGGCGAATGACGGCTCTGCTGCCCGATACCGTGGGTTGGTCGTCCATAAAGGAAGGCGACGCGCGGGCGGCGGCAATCGCCGCGCCCCTGGTCAAGGCCGATCTGCTCACACACATGGTCGGGGAGTTTCCAGAGCTCCAGGGCGAGATGGGGGCCGAATACGCGCTGCGCGACTCCGACCTCGCACGGGAGGCTGGGGATCTGCTGCCCGCGGTCGCACTGGCCGTGCGGGAGCACTATCTGCCGCGCTTCGCCGGCGACGCAGTGCCGTCGTCGCCGGCCGGCTCGCTGGTCGGACTCCTGGACCGGCTCGACACGCTCGTGGGGTACGTCGGCATAGGACTGCTCCCGACAGGTTCGGCTGACCCGTACGCTCTGCGCAGGGCGGCCGCGGGGTTCGCCGCCATCTGCATCGCCACGGGCTACCGGATTCCGATCAGCGACTCGGTTGCGCGGCTCTGGGAGGGCTATCGGGCCGCCGGCGCGGACCTGCAGCCGCTCGATGCGTGCCTGGAGGGGGTTTCGGGGCTTCTGTCCGACAGGACGCAGGCGATCCTCGAGCGCGAGGGAGTCGCCGCACCTTTCGTGTCCATGGCCCGGGGATCGGCGTGGACCGACCTGCCGGACCTCGCGGCGCGGGCACGTGCCGTGGCCGAGGTGCATGCGTCCGGCGGCCTGAAGGAGCTTGTGACCGCGCACGAGCGCCCCCACAACATCCTGCGCAAGGCGGGAGGCGTCGACGCACCGCTGGACAGGTCGATGGCGGTCCATCCTGCCGAGCGGGACCTGCTGCAGACGATCGATTCGCTGGCCGGCCAGGTGACGGCGCTGGCAGCCGAGAGGCGCTATGCGGAGGCCCTATCGGCGGCCGCTCCCCTCGCCGCCCCCATGGATAGGCTGTTCGACAGGGACGCAGGCGTAATGGTCAACGATCCCAATGAAAAGGTGAGGCACAACCGCCTCGCCCTTCTGGCCGCGGCGGTGACGGTGCTGTCGGCGGTTGCGGATCTCTCGGCGGTGGAGCCCAAGGAACTTGATGCCGTGGCCGCCGGCCCCGGACACAGCAGCCAGTAGAAGACGAGGAGCGCGATGGCAGGCAAGAAGGCAACCAAGAGCGGGACGGACCGTAAGCCCAAGAGCTCCATAGGGACCTCGCCCAAGCCGACGCCGAAGCAGAAGAAGCAGGGATCCCAGGCCGCGCGCCGGAAGGCAACGGCCCCTCGCTTGGTCTACGACTTCTCCCAGGGCAACAAGGAAATGAAGTTTTTGCTCGGGGGAAAGGGCGCGAACCTCGCCGAGATGACAAACCTCGGCCTCCCGGTCCCCCCAGGGTTCGTCATCACCACCGACGCGTGCCGCGAGTACATGCGCACCGGCAAGGTCCCCCCGGGCTTGCAGGAGCAGGTGGAAAAGCGCCTGCGAGCCCTGGAGCGGGCGATGGGCCGGTCCCTGGGCGACGCGGCGAACCCGCTACTGGTCGCGGTGCGGTCCGGGTCGATGTTCTCGATGCCCGGAATGATGGACACAGTGCTGAACCTCGGCATGAACGACGAATCGGTCAAGGGTCTCGCCTCCCAGACCGGCGACGACCGCTACGCGTGGGACTGCTACCGGCGTTTTATCCAGATGTTCGGCAAGACGGTCACGGGCATCCCGGGTGACGACTTCGAGCAGGCCCTGACGCAGGCGAAGGGCCGCAAGGCGAAGTCCCTGCGGCGGTCCCCTGATTCGGTGGCAGATACCGACCTGGAGTCCGACGACATGCGGGAGATGGTCGCGCGATTCAAGGAGATCTACAAGACCCACACGCGCCGCTCGTTCCCCCAGGACCCCCGCCGGCAGCTGTCCATGTCGATCGAGGCGGTCTTCAACTCCTGGAACAACAAGCGGGCCCAGGACTACCGCCGGCTGGAGGGAATCGACGACTCGCTGGGAACCGCGGTGAACGTGATGGCAATGGTGTTCGGCAACAAGGGCGATGACTCCGGCACCGGAGTCGCGTTCACCCGCGATCCCGCCAGCGGCAAGCCCGGCGCCTACGGTGACTACCTGGTGAACGCTCAGGGCGAGGACGTCGTGGCCGGTATCCGGACTCCCGAGCCTCTCCAGACCCTGCGCAAGCTCAATCGCAAGGCATACGACGAGCTGCTGAAGATCATGGAACGGCTCGAGCGCCACTACCGCGACATGTGCGACGTGGAGTTCACGGTCGAGCAGAAGAAGCTGTGGATGCTGCAGACCCGCATCGGCAAGCGCACACCGAAGGCGGCGGTCCGGGTGGCCGTCGAGATGGCCAACGAGCGCCTGATCACGCGCAAGGAGGCCGTCCGACGCGTGAGCCCCTCACAGCTGGACCAGCTGCTCCACCCCCAGTTCGATCCCGACGCCGACGTGAAGGTCCTGGCGCGGGGGGTCAACGCCTCTCCGGGTGCAGCGGTCGGGAAGGTGGTCCTGGACGCGGACACGGCAGTCGAGTGGGTGAAGCGGGGAGAGAAGGTGATTCTCGTCCGCGACGAGACGAACCCCGACGACGTGCATGGGATGTACGCGGCCGAAGGCATCCTCACGGCGCGTGGTGGAAAAACGTCTCACGCGGCGGTTGTCGCCCGGGGAGCGGGCAAGCCATGCGTGGTTGGTGCCGACGAGGTGCGGATCGAGCTCGGCTCGAGGTCGCTGGAGGCCGGCGGGACGACCGTCCGGGAAGGCGATGTCATCTCCATTGACGGCACGCAGGGAACCGTCGTCCTCGGATCCGTTGCACTGGTTGCGCCGTCGGTGACGGGGGAGTTCGCGACGCTTTTGTCCTGGGCGGACACGTTCAGGAAGCTGGGAGTCCGAGCCAACGCCGACACGCCCGAGGACGCGCAGCGCGCCAGGGAGTTCGGTGCCGCCGGCATAGGACTGGCGCGAACGGAGCACATGTTCCTCGGTGACCGGCTGCCCATCGTGCGGCGCGCGATCCTGGCCACCGGCGATGAGGAACGCGACGCGGCCCTGGAGGCTCTGCTCGAGATGCAGAGGACCGACTTCGAGGGGATCTTCCGCGCCATGGACGGGCTCCCGGTGACGGTCCGGCTTCTGGACCCCCCGTTGCACGAGTTCCTCCCGGGGTCAAAGGAGATGGCCGTCGAGATTGAGCGACTGCGGATCGCCGGCGAGATCAGCCAACTGGAGTCGCTTCAGCAGGAGGTCACGGAGCGCACGAAGCTGCTGCGGCTGATCGAGCAGATGGAGGAGTCCAACCCGATGCTCGGCCTCCGTGGCTGCCGGCTGGGCCTGGTCATCCCGGGCATTTACAGGATGCAGGTCCGGGCCATCATGGAAGCGGCCTGCAAGCTTGCGGCCGCGGGCGGCAAGCCGGGGGTCGAGATCATGATCCCGCTCGTGGGCATCGAGTCAGAGATCCGGACGCTGAGGGCCGAGGCGGACGCCGTCGCAAAACAGGTCATCAAGGCGACCGGCACCCGTGTCGCCTATCGGATCGGGACGATGATCGAGGTCCCCAGGGCGGCGCTGGTCGCCCGGGAGATCGCCCGCCACGCGGACTTCTTTTCCTTCGGCACCAACGACCTGACCCAGATGACGTACGCCTTCTCGCGCGACGACATGGAGGGGAAGTTCCTCAGTCCGTACCTGGAGCGGCAGATCCTGGACGACAACCCCTTCGAGACGCTGGACGTGGCCGGGGTCGGGCGGCTGGTCGAGATGGCGACGCGTGACGGACGGTCCGAGTCGCCGAAGCTGAAGGTCGGTGTGTGCGGGGAGCACGGGGGCGACCCCCAGTCCGTGGCCTTCTTCCACGACATCGGGCTCGACTACGTCTCGTGTTCGCCCTTCAGGGTTCCCATAGCCAGGCTTGCCGCGGCGCACTCGGCCATCGGCCCCGCCGAGTCCGCAAGCACCTGATGCTCCGGGTCAGGACCGACGACGGGCTGGAGCTGGCGTACGCCGAGTCCGGGCGTCTGGACGGGCGTCCACTGGTCCTGTTGCACGGCCTGTCCGGAAGCTCGGGGGCCTGGGCGTCCACAGCCGGAGCCGTGGCCCCGCGGTTCCGCGTCCTGGCGGTCGATCAGCGAGGCCATGGAGAGTCCGGACGGACCGACGACCCGCTGGACTTCACGCTGGAGCGGCTGGTGCTGGACGTGTTCAACGTCTCCGACGCGCTGCAGGCGTCACCGATCGTCCTGGTTGGACACGGCATAGGCGCGACGGTCGCGATGCTGGCGGCGCTCGAGGACCCGGACCGCGTGGACGCCCTGGTGTGCGTGGGAGCCTCGGCGGCGCCGCTTGACCCTGCCAGCGGCTGGATGGCGACCAGGGTCCGCGTGGCCGAAGCCGTACAGCGGGGAGGGATTCAGGCCGGCTGGGAGGCCTACCTTGAGAGCGGGATCTTCGGCTGGGAGCTCGACGACATCCCAGCCGAGATCGTGGGCCGCTGGCGCAAGGAGTTCACACGCACCGCTCCCGCCGCGTTCGTTGGCCTGGCCGGGTCGGCGTCCTCGCAGCCGGACCTCACGCCGCGCCTGAGAAAGCTGCGCTGTCCGACGCTGGTGGTTGCGGGCAGCGACGACCAGGCCTTCGGCCCCCAGGCGGCAGCCCTGGCGGAGGCCATCCCGGGGGCCGAGCTGAAGGTCATCCCAGGCGGCGGCCACTCCCCGCAGATGTCGCGGGCGGAGGAGTTCAACGAGACGCTGGTGGCGTTCCTGAAGCGCGCATTGCCCTCCGGGCGCTGAAAGCCCCGGAAGCGCCCGGGTTCAGGGGAAGGTGAGGGTGGGCATCTGGGGAACTTCCCTGACGCACGGCCCCAGCCACACGCCCTGCGCCACGTCCCCGCTGACCCCCGTGAGGGCCCCAGCATGGGCGAATTGGGAGCACTGGCCATCGCCCTTTATCTGCCCGAGGAACGCCTCCGCGTGCGCCGGTCCCACGCTCCCGAGGTTGTTCTCGGTGCCTCCTGTCAGGTAGGTGCCGGCGTAGCCTGTGCCAAAGGCCTCGTATTGCACCACTCCAGCCCAGGTCTCGGATCCGACGTTCTGGTCAAGGGGCTGGACGTACACATCGGTCTTGTTTCCCGCCGCTGCGGCGAAAACCCTCCATTGGATGCCGCCATTGCCGATGAGCTGGTAGAGCCCGGCCCCGCTGGTCGAGCGGACGCTCCCGACCGGCGTATCGGCATTCACCCAGACGGCCGCCCCGCTGTCCGACTCCTGGTAGGTGTAACCGGGCCCCTGTCCGTGATGCGTCTGCGGGGCGCACACCACGGCTCCCGCGACGCCCGGATCCTGCGTGACGCACAAGTGGCCCGCCGAGGCCGGTGCGGCCAGGAGCACGGCCGCAAGTGGCGCAGCCAAGAACACGCACAGCATCCTGATCCGCATACCCGCCCCCTGTTCGTAGATGTCAATCTGTTCGACTCCTCGGGCTGATTTCCTTCAGAAGGAAACTGCAGACGCGTCAAGTGCGGGCAGGCGTCGATCGTCCGCGGGCGCCGGTACACTCCGCCGATGGGCGGGACGGCGACGGGCGTGCGCGCGGCTACGGAGCACATCGAGTCTCTGACTCTGGCGCACTGGGCCACGCATTCGGCCTCCACCAAGGGACGGCAGACCCCGGAGCCGGACGATGAACTGCGGACCGCTTTCCAGCGCGACCGCGACCGTGTTCTGCACACCAAGGCCTTTCGCCGGCTCATGCACAAGACGCAGGTCTTTTTGGCCCCCGAAGGGGACCACTACAGAACACGGCTCACGCACACGCTGGAGGTAGCCCAGGTGGCGCGCACGATATGCCGCGGCCTGCGCCTCAATGAAGACCTCGTCGAGGCGATCTGCCTGGCCCACGACCTCGGCCACACCCCTTTCGGGCACATGGGCGAGGAAGTCCTGGCGGGGTGTCTGGGACGGCCGTTCGAGCACAACCGCCAGTCGCTGCGGGTGGTAGACGTCCTGGAGCGAGACGGCCGGGGGCTGAACCTGACCTGGGAGGTTCGGGACGGGGTCCTCAACCACACGTGGCGCATGCCCGAGCCGTCCACCCCGGAAGGGCTGGTCGCGCGCTGGGCCGACCGGATCGCATACGTCAACCACGACGTGGACGACGCGATCCGAGCCGGTGTCCTGTCGGAGGCCGAGCTGCCGCCGGACGTGCTGGACGTCCTGGGGGCCACGCACAGACAGCGGCTGGACACTCTGGTCCGGTCGGTCGTCGGCGAAAGCGCGGCCGCCGGGGCGGTCCGGATGCCGGCGGAGCAGGCCGAGGCGATGGCCGTCCTGCGCCAGTTTTTGTTCGAGCGCGTGTATCTCGGTCCCGCGGCCCGCGGGGAGCAGGTGAAGGCCGGGGAGATCCTGAGGGCCCTGTTCGAGCACTACGCCCGCCATCCGGACCTGCTGCCGGACAGCCCCGGCAACGCCGGCGACGACCTCCCACAGCGCGTGGCGGATTACGTCTCCGGCATGACAGACCGCTTCGCCATCCGGACCTTCAGCCGCCTGTTCGTCCCGGAGTCGGTGTCGTGAGCCCCAGGTACGCGCGCGACGACATCGACGAGGTCCTGGAGCGGGCCAACATCGTCGAGGTGGTCGGGGAGCACGTGCGGCTGCGCCGCGCGGGACGGGAGCTGGTCGGTCTGTGTCCGTTCCACCAGGAGAAGACGGGCTCGTTCAACGTCAACCCGGAAAAGGGTGTCTACCACTGCCACGGGTGCGGCGCCGGTGGGGGAGTGTTCTCGTTCGTCCAGGAGGTGGAAGGGCTTTCCTTCACGGAGGCCGTCGAGCACCTGGCCAACCGCTACGGGGTTCAGCTCCGGGAGGTGTCCGGCACGCGCAAGGTCGAGTCGCCCCGGGCGAGGCTGGTTTCGCTGCACGAGGCGGCCGTCGAGCACTACCGCGGGCTTCTGGCGCACAAGGAAGGCGGGACGGTGCGGGCTTACCTCGACGATCGCGGGATCGGTCCGGACCTGCGTGAGCGGCACCGGATCGGTTTCGGAGGCTGGACACGCGACGGCCTGGTTCGTGCACTGACGCGCCGTAACTTCACCACCGAGGAGTTGGTGACCGCGGGACTGGCGGCCAAGGAGGGGCGTGCGGTGCGCGACGTGTTCCACGGGCGCCTGCTGTTTCCGATCTACGACCCTTCGGAGCGCCCGGTCGGGTTCGGGGGCCGCGTGCTCCCGGAGAACTACCGGTCCCGGCCGGCCCCCGACGCGCCCAAGTACCTCAACAGCCGCGAGACGCCGCTGTTCAAGAAGTCGCGGGTGCTCTACGGGGCCAACTGGGCGCGGGGGGACATCGTCCGCACGCGGCGCATGGTCCTGGTCGAGGGATACACCGATGTGATCGCCATGCACGCCGCCGGGGTACGGGAGGCCGTCGCCACCTGCGGCACGTCCCTGACCGAGCAGCACATGCAGGAAATCTCACGCCGTTTCGGCGACGTCCGCATCGTGCTGTGCCTGGACGGTGACGCCGCGGGACAGGCCGCCGCCTCCCGGGAGCGCACGGAGGAGCTGGCCGAGGCGTACTCGCCCGGCGGCCGCGTCACCGGGGGCAAGTGGCTGCCCTTGGGCAAGGGGTGGCTGCCCGAGGTGTACGTCGCTCTGCTGCCGGCCGGAAAGGACCCGGCCGACTTCGTTCGCGAGTCGGGGGCCGAGGCCGTGGAGGCGGTGCTGTCCGCGGCCTCCCCGCTCGTCCGTTTCCTGCTGGCACGCGCGCTGGACGGGGAGCGGCTGGACACTCCGGAGTCCAGGACCAGGGCCGTAAGGCGCGGGGCGGGTGTCCTGGCGCAGGTTGGCGACTCGCTGCTGCGTCACGAGTACTCCGTCTGGCTGGCGGACCGGTGCCACGTGGACGTGTCCGAGGTGGTGCGCGCGGTGGAGGACCAGGCCGGCCGGGCGTCGTCGGCCCGCCGCCAGGTCTCCCGCGACGCGGGGCCGGCCGCTCCCGTCGTTCTCACCGGCGCCCAGCGCATCGAACGGGAGGCGCTGCGGTGTCTGGTCGCCGAGCAGGACCTCCTGGACGACTCGGACGTCTGCCCGCAGGAAGACGAGTTCACGTTGCCGCTTCATAGGTCGCTGCTGCGACTGCTCGTCCACGAACGCACCGAGCACGGCACGATCGACCCGGCCCGGCTCGCGGCCAGGATGCAGGACGACGACCTTCGCCGTGCGGCGGCCGAACTCGCAGTCGGGGCCTCCCCCGGGCGCGTCACGGCCGAGGAAACTCTTCTCCGGCTGCGCGCTCTTGCGCTTGCGCGGAATATTGAAGACAAGAAGGTCCGGCTGCGGGCGCTGGACCCGGAGCGAGAAGCCCGCGCCTACGATTCACTGTTCGAGGAGCTGTTGACATTGGAGAGCAAGCGCAGAGCCCTCGGTACCGGCGCAAGGATGACGAGCCGCCCGTGAGCAGATCAAAGCGAGACCTCGGCAAGCCGGGCGGCCGCACCAAGGACGGCAAGGCCGCGAAGGCCTCGCGCAGCCGCGACCCCGGCAACCCCGGGCTGGACCGGACGGAAACTCCCCCGGAAGAAGCGTTGGCGGGATCGGAGTCGCCCGACCTGCTTGCCCGCGTCCTCGGCCCCCTGGACAACGAGGCGAAAGCGAGGCGGGTGGCCGAGCTGGAGGCGATGGACGAGCCCGATGAGTCGGCGCTGAAGGCCGAGGAGCAGGAGGCTCCAGCCGAGGAGGACCTCCTGTCAGCAGCGACCATCAAGCCGGCCCTGTTGCGCGTCGAGGACCCTGGTACTGCCGACTCCATTCGTCTGTACCTGCGCGAGATCGGCCGTGTTCCCTTGCTCACGGGGGACGATGAAAAGGAGCTCGCGCGCCGGCAGGAGGACGGACTCGCCGCTGGCGAGAAGCTGGAGGAGTCGGGAGCGCTGCCCGATGACGAGCGGTTCGAGCTGGAAAAGGTAAAACGGGTCGGCCGGGCGGCCAAGGACCAGCTCATTGAGGCCAACCTGCGCCTGGTGGTGTCAATCGGCAAGCGTTACGCCGACCGGGCTACCTCCATGAACCTCCTGGACCTAATCCAGGAGGGCAACCTCGGCCTAATCAGGGCGGTGGAGAAGTTCGACCACAGACGGGGCTTCAAGTTCTCCACCTACGCCACCTGGTGGATCCGACAGGCCATCACCCGCGCGCTGGCCGACCAGTCAAGGACCATTCGGATCCCCGTGCACATGGTCGAGACGATGCAGCGCGTCACCCGCGTGCAGCGCGACATGGCGCAGCGACTGGGTCGGGAGCCGCTGTTCCACGAGCTGGCCGGGGAACTCGACATGCCACAGGAACGTGTGGCGGAGATCGTGCGGATGGGACTCGACCCGGTGTCGCTTGAGACGCCTGTGGGCGAGGAGGACGACTCTCGGCTCGGCGACTTTATCGAGGACGAGGCGGCGGACCAGCCGCTGCAGGCGGCGGTGAGATCGATGGTCACGAGCTACCTGGCCGAGGTCCTCGATCAGCTTCCGGACCGGGAGCGCGAAGTGATCGAGATGCGCTACGGGTTGCGCGACGGGCAGCCGAAGACCCTCGAGGAGGTCGGGATGAAGTTCGGCGTCACGCGCGAGCGGATCAGGCAGATCGAGACGCGGACCCTGGCCAAGCTGCGGCACCCCACGAAGGTTCAGATGCTCGAAGACCTGATGGAGTGATGGACGCCCCTTCTGCGTTACCATCGCTTTCGTTCCGGTCCGGGGTGGCGCAATCGGTAGCGCGGCGGACTGTTAATCCGTAGGTTGCGGGTTCGAGTCCCGCCCCCGGAGCCCTCACCAGAAGCTCCGCCATATCCCTGCAGGTCAGGGTAGCCGCGCCCCTGCAGCTGGATGTATCAGGCGTAAGCGCCGATACGTAGCGTCGGGCCCCCTTCTGCTGTCAATCTGCTGTCATGACCATGGTCCCCGGTTGCCATACCCCCCTGCCGTAGGTCGCTCCCGCTCGACTAGATCCACTCGCGCCCACTACCTCCTCGCCGCTCCGGCTGACCAAGTCGATCCTGACCAAGTGGAGGTCGGTCGGGCTGACAGTGGTTCAGGTCCGGGGGCCCATGCACCGGAGCCTCCACTCGAACGTGATCCCACGGGCCTGGCCCCTGGATCCGAGGTTCCAGGATCCGGTCCGCTTCCCGTGCGGCGTCCGAGGGTGCGGGAACCGCTCACGGGGTTGGATGCTCACCTGGTTGATCCCGCCGGGCCTCCAAGTCGATGCGGAGTCGGAGAGGGCTTACCTCTGTGGCGACCACCTGCGGGCCGCCGGTATGACGCCCAACATCTAGTCTCACCGGCGCCCCATGCGGCGTTGGCACGCCTCGGGAGCCGATGCGCCTCCCCCCTCCCGCCTGGCGGTGGCTCCTCGGGGCCTCAGAGCGTGCCACAGGGGCCTATGGGGCTCCGACTACGGCGCACGCACTCGCTACCGGCCCTGACCTAGGTACACGGTCGTGCAGACCGTCGGGCGGTGTTCAGTGGAGCTGCCGGCCCGGGCTGCTCTCCGAGGACCCAGGGACTCGGCCAGTACCCCCTGGTCCCCTGGATGAAGTGAATTTCATCCGGAGCGTGGCTTGTATCCTGACCCTTCATCTCTGACTTTCTCCCACTCTCTCTTTCCTTAAAGAGAGAGTGGGAGAAAGTCTCCTACCTGCGGTTTCTCCTGAAAGGAGAATCAGTTTCTCCTGCCCCCCCTCACGAGGAGAAACGGGCTGGAGAAATGGGACAAGGCCTTCTCCCGTGTGGAGAAACCGCAGGTCAGCGCGTGGATAAGCCGGGAGACCCCTCTCGCTTGCACGAATCCAGAATCCCACAGCGTTTCTGAGGTTTAGCCGCTTCCCAAGAGACTGGGAATCGGCAGAAGACGCCCAATCGGGTGAGAGACAATGGCGGTCGAGGGACAGAACGCTGGGGGGCACCCGAGTGTCAACCTATGTCTCTAGAGCGCGCCTCGGCTCGGGGGACAGAACGCTGGGGCACCGGGGAGTCCTGTCTTCTGGACGGGCGACTGGCCACTGAAGTTGCCCCCCCGGGCGAGCTCGACCACGCCGAGCGCGGCGTCCCGCGACCACATCAACGAGCGGATCGCCGCCAGCCAGCGGCGGTGTCCAAGGTGACCGGGGGCGCGGTCCTGGAGTCGCTGGAGGGGTCGGGGAAGCTTCTGCGCAAGGCATGGGCCGAGCGGGTCCTGGAGTGGCTTAGGGCCGTGCTGAAGGCCGTCGTGGACCGGGTGGTCGTGCCGGTGGGCAAGGGCGCGCAGAGGTTTGATCCGGGGTCGGTGGAGATCCGGTGGTTGGCGTAGAGACCGCCTGCGTCGCCGCGTAACAAGCACGGTAACCAGTCTCAAGATGTGCACCCTCGTCCCAGCGATCACGGCTGCTGCCACACCGCACCTTCGGGCACGTCCGCAGCAGATCTCCTGGGGAGGCTGCGGCGAAAGGAAAGCAGCGGTTGATGTCGAACTCTTGGCTGATGATCGGAAACCGGCCCCGGAACCGACCCCCCACCCCGCGCCTACGTTCCACTGTCTTGCTGGTGGTGCTCCTGATTTCTCTCACGCCGACTCAGGTTCGAGCGCATCATGCGCCTTCGCAAGTACTAGCCGAACACCTGATGTCGTCCTCGGGATGGACCGCCTTCAGGGTGGAAGTCGCCGACGGCTCTTCGGCAGACCTGCAGATGACCTTCGAGACCCGCTTGACCAGTAAACGGCTGCTCCAGGGATGGCAGCTATTCACGTCAGACGGCCAACTCGTCGACCATCACTTCGGCGTCAGGGACTGTTGGTCTGATCCGCCTCCGCCAGGTACGTACGTCCGCGCACTCCCGCCTCCAGGCGTGGAGCACGGAGAGATGCCGATTGACGGAAGCTGTCAATGGGGCCCCACAACTGAAGGCTGGGCCACGGGTCCCGAGCTGTTGCCCCCGGGGACGTACTACTTCGTGCTGGCCCTAGAAGCCGACCAGGTGCACCGCGCCATGATCACGCTTGAGTCTCACTTCCCTCAAGTTAAGGTCACCGGGACGACCAACGGCACGAGCCTGTTCGAAGCTTGGCCGGAGGACTTTGGGGGGGGAGCTTTCGTTTGGCATCGAGACGACCGCTACCCGCAGGTGCAAGTATCGGCCGGGGAGTCTGTGGTTCGAACAGTCTCGAACCGGGGTGTTGCCTGGTTCCATGGCGGTGACAACCTTCGAACAGGGGGGGTCCCCTCTGTGGTCACGATCGTCGGGCCGGAGACCACCCAGGCGGCGATCGGTGGCGCCAGGCTGACGAACAGCCCACCCGGCGACTACCGATTCGTGCTGGGGGAGAGGCTGACGACACTGACAAGATCGCCGCCTGTCGCTGTTCTGGGGGCGGACGTGATTCTCCCGTAGCGCGACCGATCTGCACGGTCGGGAGGCATCGGCCGCTGGGACCTCCCGAGCGATTTCTCTTCCGGCACGGACTGCAGGAGTTGAGGTCACGTCGGCTGTGCGAGACGCAGGTGAGCGAATCGAACAAGGCATTGACGTGACTGCGCCGGAAGCCTAAGCTCTCGCGTGCCCCACCTACGGGTTGGTGAGGCTGACGACGCAGGGGGGAAGTGTGGGGCATCACACGGGTACGTCGGCACCTGCTTTGCCTTATGCGCGGCTTTGGTCAAGGCGCTCTGCGACTTGTTCCCGTCGTTCTCGACGGGCACGGTGCGATCCTCAACGGCGATACGGAGTCGCCAGCCGCCGCACACGCTTTTTGCTGGCGCTTTCGATCTTCGCATCGCTGATAAACCCGTTGCGGCCACAGGTGTCGAGTGCCCAGACGAGTCGAGTTTCCACCAAGAGTCCGCAGGCATCGCCTCAACTATTCAACGTCGGCCAGTATGCGGCTGACTTCGACGAGTCTCCCTCCAGAGGCGTAGGGGTCCGGTTTAGACACAAACCTTCCGACCAGTACGTGGATGTCCGACTTGTAGGACATCCCGGATCCGAACCCCGCGTACGCGGCCGTTCCGCGGAGTTCGCACCGTCGGAGAAGCTAAGGGTTGTTTACGAGGTCCTGGCCGACGGAGTCAAGGAATCGATCATCTCGCACGAGCGCGTCTCGACTTACGAGTTCAAGGTGCACGCACCAGGCCTGAAGATGCGTCAGGACGGCGCAAACCATGTTCTTGCTGACAGGCATGATGCGGATGTCTTCAAAATTCTCGCACCGACCGCTTGGGACGCTCACGGGAACAGGATCGGGGCCACGGCGAAATTCGTCGGGGAGAAGTTTTTAGTTACGCTCGACCCGTCTGCTGTAGCTGCCGCTCCACTGCCTATCACTGTCGATCCCACAATCCAAGGCGCGACGTGGGCCACGGCGGGCGCTCACAACCGCAAGTTACTGGCAGTAGGGAACTCGCGCGTGATCATGTTGTACGTAGAAAGCGCTCCGACCGTGCGGGTAGTTTTTAGACTTTCGAGTGACGAAGGCGTGACTTGGACTGAGCCGACAGCAGTGGCCGAAACGGCGGCACACACGGTTGTCTCGGGGGTACACCTCGGAGGCGGTGTCGTGGACGTCCTCTACACGAGCAAGGCAGCTGGAGCCGGAACCGGTTTCATCGCAAGGCGTAGGCTGACCCCCGCAGCTGTCGACACGTGGTCAGTCGGACCTGAGAGCATCGCCGTAGCGACCGGCTCCCTACTGGAGCCCGCACCAACCCTTGTTGTGCGAACTGACGGACCAGCTGGGCGGCGGCTTGCCATCGGCTACGCTCGCACTGGTCTGTTAGGCGGCGTCGTGGAGTACGTGACATCGCTGTCAGACAACGATGGCGCAACGTGGAACCCCGCCACCATCTGCGATGCCGGACCAGACGGAACCATCGCCGCCGTCGGAAGTAGACTTGTGTGCTTCTCGACCGACCCAGGCTTGCCTGGGTTGGAGTGGCGGGAGTGGCTGAACGGAACGTGGGTACCGCAGACAACCATCCCAATCGGTGATGTCAAAGCAATGCCAAGTACGGTCGCAACCGGAGATGGTGAACTACATCTCGCAGTAGCGGTTGACGATGTGGGGGATGACGACCGGATTCGATACGCCAGGCTCCTATCCGCAGGCGCGTCGTGGTCAAGCCCAGTCACCGTCGGCGTTGGGTCAGAGCCGGTGATTGCAGACACTGGGGAATGGTTGGGGATTGAGGCGTACGATCGCGTCTCGGCTGATGAGTCCGTCCTGCGGACATACCTGAGCCAGGATCGAACTTCTTGGAGGGCGGAGTTTCCCAGGGGTGGCGCGGACTTCAGTTTCGTCCTCGATTACAACGAGGCTTGGGACTTTACGTCTGGCGTGGGCGATGCTCTCTTCAGTTTGTCCGGCGGGGGGGTCGCGATCGGCAACCGGATTGGAGTCGATTCACAGTTCCACCGGCTGGATTCCATCGATAAGCGGCTCGCGTTCGCCTTCAAGGCAACATCATCAGCGTCCGTTTCAAACCTCAAGTTGTGGTATCGCGCTCAAGACGCCCGCACGTACCGCATCGGTATCCAGTCAGATTCCTCAGCGTTCGGGGGTCCAGAAGGAACTCCCAGCGGGAGATGGATCAACGCCACGGCTAGTCTTGCTGACGATGTGCCATCTTCGGGTGCTTACGTGGAGACTGGTCTTCCTACCAGTACAGTGGGCTCGGCCATTAGCCTTACAATTCCCGCAGGCTCGGTCTTGGCTCAAACCGTGTATCACCTCGTCGCGGAGCCTTCGGGTGTCCTCCCGCCGACCTCGGCAAACTGGGCCGAGTTTGAATCGGTCGGAACGGACGCTGGCGCAGTCGGCGCAATGGCCGTCCGCTCCTTTGCAAGCAGTACGAACTGGGTCCAGGCTCAGGATCGCGTTCCCCGAATGGTCGTGGGTTCCAGTTACGGCGGTTTGGCCGCTGATCAGCAAATCGGCGTCGGCTCGAACTACGCCACGCACGAGTACCTCGTGTCCGGTCAGAGATTCGTTTCTCCGACGACGGGCGCAATCGACAGTGCACGGCTCTTGCTTGCTCCCGTGGGGTCCCCGACGCCAGGACATGTCCTGGTTCGTCTTTTGGATGCCAGTGGTGCCCAGGTGAGTTCAGGAACCATTGGAGCGCCAACACCTGGGTGGGTTACGGCGCCACTAGACCCGGTAACTATTCAAGCTGGCAACACCTACCACCTCGTGGTCGACTTTCGCGGTCGTGATCGGCTCAACACGTGGTCAATCAAAGCCTCGGGCGACTCCTCCGCCTCCTGGGACGACGGCCGGTCGTCTGTGACGACTGCGCCCGATCGCAAGGGCTTCAACGACCGCACTGATGAGGCAAAGTCCGTTGAATCCGGTCGGGACCTCATCGCGTTCAACTCGGGTTCAGGTGACGTCTTGTATATCGGAGGTGAGCGCCCCTTTGATTACGTCCGCCTGCAGCGCGACCCCGCTGCAGATCCTGGCGGCGCAGTAGGCGTAAGCGCCCAGTATTGGAAGGAGGATCAATGGGCACCTCTACCGACCGAGCGGCAGTCGCTTGGGGTCGCGGGGTGGGACGGCGATATGTACTTCACGAAGCCGGGTGACTGGGCGCGGTCGTCTGTAAACGGGACGACCGGGCACTGGATCCGGATAGTTCCTCTCCAAGCCGCCCCTCAGATGACCATAGCCAAACTGAGTGGCGCCCGAGATCTTAATCGCCCAACCGCGGTGGGTTCTGGGATATCAGGTGCCATGGTTACAGCCTCCATGTGGACGCAGGCCCCTGACGCACTGGCTTACCTGTTCGTCATGCCGCCCGTGATCGGGGATGTGTTCTCGACGCTGGTGCTGCAGTTCAACATGTGCGGGAACAATCCGACGAACGCGCACTGTGGACCGCGTGGCAACTTGCAGGTAGCCACGTGGACGGCTCGCGAGATGAAGGACCGGCGGGCATGGGCGGCCACGCTGAACGAAGTATGTAAGCCTCAGGTAACGGAGCTTGTGGAACAACTCAAGTGGCCCTGGGCGGCCTGGTTTTATGAGACCGTCCCGCAGCCCGACAATGACTGCAAGAGCTATGGAAATGCAATTGTATATCGCGCCGACTACCTTGCCCAGAGGTTAAACGAGTGGCTGCCGACTGGTACAGAGCAGCGACGACGGCTGGACTGCATTACTCTGGAGCGATATGACTCCGCGACTAAGGAATACACTGATCCGGTCGTGTGCGTTACGCACTTGACCCACACGGGCGAAAACGCTGACTACATGCGGGCGTTGAGGCGGGAGCAACTAATTGACGTAGCCGACTACCTCATCGAAATAGGGCACGGGGATAACCAGGACACTAGATTTTCACCAGTTATTCTAGGAGGAGACCTCAACAACCGACCATACGATTCTGTCGACGCGTGGCAGATGGATGTCGTATTTGACTACCTGTATGGCTTTCAGACAGGCGAGCCTGCGTGGAGCTCGGTCGGCGAGCTCTTTGAGGCAGAGGGGTGCTGCGCACAAAGGATGAATCGTCTGTTGGAACCCACCCACGGTGCAGGCAAACTCGATTACATCTTTGCATATCATCCGCGAACGATTGTGGACGCATCAACGGAAGACGCCGATAACTCCGATCACAAGAGGTACTGGGGGAGAGTCTCGCTGGGCGAAGAGCGAGAAGACGTGTAGCGTGCGCTGCGAGTCGCCGTCCCCAGTTGGCGCCCAGACATGCAGCGATCGCAATGGCTGCGACTGTAGCTCGATATCGGGGTCATTGCGCCGCGTGGTCGGGAAGTGATACTCGCGCGCCGCAGTGCGAGTCGGCGCCTACTGGCCGCCTGCATTGCAGGTGGGCTATTAGCGGTCGTGGTAACGCTGGTGCTTCCGAGGTTGGGCAGCCGCGGACTGGGACGAGTTGATGGAACGGTAATGGAGAAGCTGGAGTATCCGGCATCGAGCCTGCTTCCTGGTCCCGGGAGTCGACTGCCCATGAACTTCGTTGTGGCGGACGGATCGAGACTCGCCGGGACCGTGTTCGTGCAGCGAGCGTCAGACGGCTTGCCAGACTCCTGGCACGCCGATCTGGAAGTGACAGGGGATCCGATTCAGGTTTTCGAGTCCTATGCCAAACAGATCAGGGAACTGTTGCAGTCGCTCGGGCGGCCGCTCCCGGAGCTTGAGCCCGATAGGGCTTGCAAGAGGAAACTGGGGGAGGTCAGGTGTTTCGCGGAGGGGCCGGCCGCGCAGTCGCCTCACTACTACCAGCTGCGTGTCAACCGCGACCCATCTATCCGTCGAAGTTATGTGTTCCTGAGGATCTCCGGACGGGACCTTCCGTCGCCGCTTCTAGCAGCGCCATCCCTGCCTGCTGTGAATGTGCCGCCTCAGGCAGGTTCGGCGGCCGTGATTGCAGAGCTCCCAGCCCCCACTAAGCGCGTCAACCCTCGTCCTGTGCGGCTGGAGGAAGGGACTGCGCTACTGGTTCCTCCCCGGATGTTCAAGTTCGGCAGTGGAACAGACGCAGTGAGTTTGGTCGTCGTGTCGAAGAGGCCGCCGGACCAAGTCGTGGAGCAGTACGTGGACCAGCTCAAGCGTCTGGGGTACGACTACCGGGCGGACGTCCCGCCCGTCACCTCTCACGAGGGGAACCTGATTACGCTCTACAAGAGGATCCTTTGCGTGCCTGAGTGTGGCGAGGTGGACCTTGCGGCCGTGGCTGACGGCCAAAGGACGTATGTGAGCATCAGGATCTCGGGATACCCCCTGGATTAGGACCTCCGGGACTCTCCCGAGACTAACCAGGCGGGACTCGCTCCGGCCTGCCTCGGACGCACCGACCATCTAGCATTGGTGTCCGTGGCCCGGCGGCCCCCGGCTGGTCGAGTGCTGCGGGCGCTCTTTGACGAGCGCGACCGGCTCACGCGGAGAGAGGGCCAGCTTGAGCTGGTCCGAACGCGCGAGCTGCTACAGCTGTGCCTGCCGCCCCACTGTGTCCGATGCGGATCGTAATCTTCCGTTTGTGAGCGAGGAGCGACCGTCAGACAGAAGCCCACCCTGGCCGCCCCGGCTCGTAGTTGTCTCGACGTTCTGGCGTGAGAATGTCTCTTGGTTATTGCCGTTGGTGGCGCTTACGACCGTTGGGTTAAAGGTTCTGGCAGTTTCCGATTTCGACTTTGTTACAGCGACCGGCGTTCTACAGTCCGCAGGATCCGTCGATGTCGCGGTCGGTATCCTCCTGACGGGGTTACCAGGGCTAGTCGGTGCACTCATGGCATTCGTACTGGCCGCGGGCATAGGTAGCGCATTCAGGGAAGGCGAACCCTGGCTAGCCCCCCTCGCCGTATTCGCCGGGTTTCTCTTTGTGGCTTCACTGTTCGTCAGCCTCAACCTCCTCGTGGGATACGTAGTCATCGCTGGCGTGCAGATCGCGCTGGGGCTCGGTCTGAGGGCCATGTTCAGCGCGATCGGACGCCGTAGTGTCAGGGCGGCGCTAGCGGGAGTTGCGGAATCGCTGGGCGCGCGCGGCAGCGGTCCGGTGTGGCGTCAGGCTGTTCCCCAGCTGGCGACCCTCACGCTCTTGATATGGCCTCTCGTCTCCGGCTCGTCGGTCCCTTGGACGCCACCAGAGATGGTTCAGACCAAGGAGAGGAGGCTCATCGGGTACGTCCTGGGGTCACAAGAAGGTTGGCTTACGATCTTGCGAGAGAATCCCCGCACCCTTGCCCGAGTCCCTGCCACAGATGTAATTGGGCGCTCGGTGTGTCGTGTTAACCCTGATGCGCGTCCCCGCGCGGTCTCCTACCTGCTCCCCGACGGTAAGCGGCATCCGCCGACCTACACGGCCTGCGGTGAGCCCTGGCGGGGTCGCTCCAATCCGACTCCATCACCTAGCCCCAGTCCCGCGCGTGACTAAACGGATCGGCGACGGCTCGCGACGGCAGACGGTCCTGGAAGAAGCTCGCGCAGCCGACGGGCACCACCTTCGCCACCCGGGAGAACATTCCCCCTGCGCGAGTTCGGTGCATGCACGGGTTTGATGGTGGCGATGGAGTCCCCTGAGTACGTTGAGATCAATGAGTCCGGCCCTCAATGTGGTGCTCGACACCCACATCTGGGATGAGCTCGCAGCCGACACTGTCGCTCGCGACCGGGTACGTGAGCTTTGCGAGTCGAGCGCCCTGGCGGTGATCGTCCCGGCGACAGTCCACCACGAGCTGGTAGCTGGTCCGTTTGGGTCTGTGCCCGACTGGTTCCCAACCACGAAGCTCCCAGACACAGTCTTCGTCTTGGACCACTCGAGTCTCGATCAAGCGGAGCTGGGTGAAGGGACCACGTTCAGCGCGCATCCGGTCAATCGACCTGGTCCTGGTCAACGCTGAAGCTCTTCGCACCGCTGGCGTAAGTTCAGGGACCTGCTTCAGAGACGCAGCCGGAGCGTCTCGTGCCTCCGAGGGAGATGCGCTTTCAGTCGACAGCAGAGGACGACAACCATGGGGCAGGAGTGGAGGGGAGTGGAGAGTCACCTGCGGATCTCCGGTTCCTCCGGGAAGAGTGCCTGAGCTAGACGTAGTAGCCGCGTTGCTGTGCTCGGCTGGTCGGCCCGTGTAGTGCCGACATCACCCTCTGCGAACAGGCTGGGATCTCCCCTGGAAACTCCCATGTCGGGTGCCCCCTTGCTTCCGAATTCTGCTCGCACTGCAGTGGCCAGGGCCCTACCTCCCGCAGCGTCCTGCGTGTTCTGCAAGGCACGCAGTGCTTCCGTGTCGGCTCGGGTTTCGGCGCTCTTGGCCCGATCCTCCGCCGTCTCGGCGCGCTGGCGATTCACTTCCCTGCCGAACAACGCCCCCGCGGCAGCGAAAACCACCGCCTCCGCTGTCCCGTAGAGGTAGATCGAACGGCTCCACTCAGGGTCAGGGAGTCCTGTTCGTTGCAGCATGTATCTCATCAGGGCGGCAAAGCCGACGAGAATCGCTAAGCCGATCAGCACCTGGGGGGATCGCCAGCCACCTCGGGAGATGCTGGCGACCGGTGATGGATCCTCGGGTGGGGCCATGTCCTGCTATACGCACCGCCGTGCTGAAAGTCGCGCACAACCTTGAACCAGCCCGTGCGTACACCTAGTCGACGGATCCGACGACTAGGTGGGAGGCGGCTTGGCCAACCGACTGGGAACGGTAGCGAGGGTTCTGCTGGCTGGGTGCGTATCGGCGTCCGCGCTTGTGGTTGGCGCGGCGGAATCGGTGTCGGCATGCACCTGCGACTCCACGTGCGTGCAGGTGTGGTATGGCACTCCGAGCGATAGAAATTATCTGGTTGACTCTTGCACCGACACGGGCCCTCAGCACGTGAACGAGACGGGTCAGTTGAGGATCACTGAGTTTCTTTACGTCGGCTATCACTGGGGGGTAGGCGGCCCTATCCCTTCAGGTTCGGGCTAGGTCACTCAAGCGCGTCTGACGCTCGGCATGCCGAACCCACCACACGGGACTGGGTGCATTTGACTTCAGTCCCTACCTCTAGCTCTGGCTGAACAGGACCGGGGACGCCAGTTGCGCCTACTTGCCGACGCAGGCGGATGAAGTGTCGGTCCCGCGACACATTCACGGAGGCAGTGACTACGGGCACATCAACTCCGCCGACCGTGGGTGGTCTGACGTCAAGACCGAGGTCGACGACGTCCCCGTTCTTGGCGCCAGAAGCGGTGGAGGTCGCTGACCCTACAGAGGTCGGGTCAGTCGGGTTCCCTTCAACGCGACCCGCCACAGCACCGTCCGCCGGCCGCCGGGTGCTGCCCGAGGCACCAGAGGAGCGCGCCGCAATGGTCACGACGGACAGAGCGATGAGCAACGTCGCAATGGATAGGGCCGGGGCAAGACCGGATTGGAACTGTGGCTGGGCCAGAAGGTTTGAAAGAAAGTGGCGGCCCCTCGCGACGCCGCGTCTTGCCCTCTCTCGCAGCGTCACCCAGACGGCGGGACCGAGGACGGAAAGCCCTCTCTTGTCGGCAACGTCCAGGTACACCTGCCTGAACGAGCGTCTTGCCCGAAGCAGGATCGACTTCACCGCTGGCAGGGTCAGGTCCTCGCGGGCCGCAATTT
This sequence comes from Actinomycetota bacterium, assembly GCA_035536535.1. Lineage (NCBI taxonomy): Bacteria > Bacillati > Actinomycetota > Actinomycetota bacterium. Next base: position 37,936 of record DATLNZ010000087.1, read on the forward strand.
CCTCGTAGGTGAGCTGCTGGATGTATCGGAGCGTCAGAATCCGCCGGTGCCGCTGAGAAAGACGCGAAAAGACTTCCCACAGTGCGCGAGCGCGTTCGCCTTGCAGGAAGGACTCCTCCGCGCCCTCGCCTTGACCCACCGGAAGCTCGTGCAAATCGTGGGTTCCGCTGTTGATCCGAGGGCGGGAACTCGCTCGACGAAGGTGGTCAATGCAAGACCGTTTCGTTATCTGTGCCAGCCATGGCCAGGGCTCACGTGCCTGGTCGAAAGTGGACCAGCGGGCCAGGGCCTTGATCAGTACTTCCTGCGCGATGTCCTCAGCGGCGCTTGCGTCCTTCACCCACTTTGCTGCCATAGCCCGGACGCGGTGGATGTGCGTCCGGCAAAGGCTTTCGAAATCCACGTGTGGAAGAGCCGGGTCCTCGATGTGCGCCTACCCAGATTCAACTTCGCTGCTTGAGCGGTCGTGCTCTTCAAAATCTTGCAAGTGAAACTCCTGCTCTGTCCGAGTGCGGAGTCCGATGAGGCTGAGAACGACCATCTGAAGCCGATGGGACACATCGACTCCGCAGGGGGGGGGGCATCAGCAAACTGCCTGTCCTAGTTCGGCAGCCCTGCGCGATTTCCTGCTTCTGTACCCTTTGCGGCCTGAAGCGCCAGGCGGTCGCATGTGTCCTAGCTGAATCAGACTGCCGGACGGACGAAGGAGATCTACATAGAGCACCGCGCGGAGCAGGGAAAACCTCCAGATCAAACCGCTTGCTGGCGGCGGTCGCGAAGCATCCGTGGAGCTGTGATGGCCGAGGGCGCAACCTCAGGCCCTTTTCTGTGTAATCCCCCGGGTACGGCGCTTGGTGAAAAGCAGCCCGGCGTCAGAGGTGTAGATCTCGGTCTCCCAGAGGACCTTCTGACTCGCCTGGTGTCGAAGACCGCGGTGATGATCAAGGATCTGTTCTGCGAGACGCTGATCAGGTTCACGCCAGCCTCCTCGAGGAGGTCGAGAAGGCTCCTGTCGACCACCATCCTCCGCGCAGCTCGCGACAACTCCCACACGAAGATCGCTCGTGTCTCGTCCAGGCGCCCGAGCATGGCCTCCCGCGCTGGCCGACGTACCGTCCTGCTGTGGGCCGAGACATCGCGGTCCTCGAACCACTCAACGATGCGGAAGCCCATAGTGGCGGCGGTCGATTCGATGGTGGCCCGCTGCTTGTCCGGCGAGATCGACGTCCCGGTCGGGTCGTTGGAGACCCGGAGGTAGCCGAAGGCCTCGGCTCGCTCACGCCGGAGCTTCAGCCTTGTGCTGGTTGACCGTTGACCGGGTGATGATGAAGAGGCGATTTACGGAAGCGAGAATCAGGAGAAGCAGATGGGTTCCAAGGACCCCGACGATGCTCGTCGTCACCACCAGATCCCGCCCCCCCTGCGACTTCTCCGACTCAGTGTTCAGGACCAAGAGCGCGACTGTTAGTGCCAACGACACAAGTAGGGCCCAGCAGAGGCCGCTGTACAGCCGTCTGATCGCATGAAGCCGTCGGCGATGACGTTCGAGCTGCCAAGCCAGACCAATGTCATCGGCGGGGGTCTCGTCTATAGCGGCTGACGCATCCTGTGACCACGTGTAGACCTGGAAGAGCATTCCGAACAGGGACGCTGTGAGAACGGTGCAGCCGGTGAGAAGCGAGCCGAGGTTGTCGGCCTCAAGCCGCAGGCGGTAGATCGCGAAACCAATCACGACGGGGACGACGATGTACGTGAACCACTTGGATCGACCGTCTTCGACCCACCAGTTGCGCGCAACCGGAGCAACGTTCAGAGACCCGTTCGCCATGACTACCGGCCTCCCGCTATGCCGATCGGCCCACCAATATCTCGCGCGAGACCGACAGCGCGCTCAGCCATCGCCTCGATCTGCGGATACCCCTCCTCGTCGGTGGGCACCCCCTCCACTGCGTGACCGACCGGGGGGAAGCGGGGAGAGGCTAGGTTCACGCTCCTCGTCTTGCCCCTGATCTCCACCGTGAGCTTGAAAGTGTCGTAGTCGTCGAGATGCCCGAGTTCGCTGGCGTCACCAAGCAGTAACTCGATGGCGGCACCGCGGTCCCGTCGGCGGAAGATGTTTGCGACGGCCTCGGCGGTCGGCCGTTTGACAACCTCGATCTTGGTCTGAACGGTGCCGACCCGTCTGCGACTCGACGCGACGTCCAGTTCAAGGCTCTCGTCCTCTTCCCGAAGAACCCGAGTAAGGGTCGCTCCATGGATGGCCCCGCCGTGCTTTCGGTACTGATCCCAGACCGCTTCCTCAAAGTAGTAGCTGAAGTTGACCGTCAGGTCAGCGTGGTGTTGCTTCAGGCGTTTCACCAGGTGCTCTTTCCAGAAGGCATCCACGATGCCAAACCTTGCCCGCCGCTCAGTGAGCAAAAGCGCCGTCGTGTTTCCGGCCGGGACGGCCATCCAGAAGAAGAGTGGCCGGCCTTCATGGTCCTCGTCGCGGATCTTGATGGTCGATCCGGTGCTCGCCTGTTCGACATCGTGCCTGATTGCGGGCCTGGTCACCCTGATACGGCCATACCGCGTGTGAATACCCTGGGCGTGGACCTGCTCAACTGTTAAGCGTCTAGACGGATGCTCGGGGGATGGCGTCCAGACCCACGTGGCGCTATTGACGACGGCAGTGTCGAAGGCGGCCAGAACATCTGCCCCGTCTAGCGTTCCGTCGAGCGGGACGGACTCCCCAGGCTCTCCACGGCGGTGCGCCGTGAGCGTGTAGGGATACAGAGTGCTGGTCACGACTGCCTAGACCCTCGCCGCTCCACGACCCGCTACGAGCGCCGCGACACGAGCCATGGAGGCTTCGGCCTCGCCCTGCGCTTCATCGACCCCGACAGGAGCAGGAGCGCCCAACCGGCCTCAAGCGTCGCGATTCCTGACATGCCCAACAGGAGCGTGTTCACCCCCGACTTCGGGAGGTTGTCGTTCGTGTTTGCCTGGGCGGCCGGCCGCGGGGTTGCGGCTGCTGCGGGTTGGGGCGTAGCAGCCGCTGCTGCGGTACAGAGATTCGTGGCATAGAACGCAGCGTTGTCGCGGCAGTTAGCCTCTGAGGGTGGGCCCGACAACTGAGGCGCGGCGTCCGATCCCCCGGCAGGGTCGTTCGAGAACCGGCACGGGTTTCCTGAGTCCCCACATCTGTAACTGGGTGGCCGCTTGTCCGAGGGGCAGGAGTGGGCTCCATGACAGCCGCTCTGGTGTGCCCCAGCCGCGGTCTGGGTTGCCAGCACGGCCGCCGACACTCCCACCAACAGGAGCATGAAGGCGAGCACAGTCGGCAGCAGGCAGCCCATTGCCGACTTCCTGCCGCCCATCCCAACCGACACGCGCGGTCCTCTCTTCGACACCGAGAAGCTGAGCGGACCCTTGCGCTTGCGATAGCTGAACCCCATCCCTTCCTCCTTTAACGGGTGCTCTCGCACCCAACTCCATCCTTGTTCTCGTCGAACCCGTGGGGATCTGGCTGTCTGACCGTGAATCTCCAGTGGGGGACGTCCTTGCAGTCGAGGTCCGGCGGCGGGGGCTTGATGCAGACGTCCGGATAGGAGGGGTCGCATCCTGACCTGCCAGCAGCGGCAGGAGCCGCTGTGACTTGTCGGGGTGCGGCAGTAAGACGAGGCGGCACGAACGGTGCGATGGTGGCTCTGACGGTGGGGCTTGCCGTGGGAGCGACAGTAGGCGTAGGCGACGGAGTCAGAGTGGGGGCGGCTGTCTCGGTGGGAAGTGCCTTGCCAACTGGGTCGCCCTCGTCGCCCGTGGCTGCGCCGATGATCCACAGCAAGAGAAACAGGCCTCCTCCCGTGAGCCACTTCTGGCCTCTAGACAGCGACCTCCACCGCTCCATCAGCCGATCTTCTCCTTCCCGCGTCGGGGCTCCCGGTGCGCGGACGCGCGAGAACGGAGCCCTTCACAAGGGGCTGCAATAGGCATACGCAACAGAAGCTCAAGAGTTGCGGCGGAAAGGAGGTTGCCATCACCCGGTCTTCCCTCCTGCGCTCCGTCCACGACGCTCCCGGACGACAGCGAGTTCGCGCAGATCGCCTATGTAGTCGAGGATCTTCTGTTTGTCCTCTGGGCTCAGTGATGGGTCGGCCGTAACGCCGAGCTCCGCACTTGCTGGGATGTCCGGGCGGCGCATTGGCGGCGTCATCTATGCGGGGGAGATACCAGGGGCCGGCGGTGTCGAGTTCCGCAGTCACGGCTGCGGGGATGAGGATCCCGACCCAGTTATCGGCGTCGATGGTGATTCGACCGTCGGTCGTGGAGGCCGACAGTAGGGGCGGATCTGCGTCCACCTCGCTGCGAAACTGCATCCGGGCCGCCGTCAGCATGTGGGGCTGCCGGTCGCGTCGAGCCACCGGAAGCCTCGCTCGAAGGGGCGTGCCTGTCGATCCGGATCTGGTGCTCGACGGCCATCGCGTCACCGTGGCCGGACGGTCCTACAGAACCCCTGGTCTAGCGGTGGGGGTGCGCTTGCGTGGCAGCCCTCTTCGAGGCCGCCCTTGCGCGTGCACTTTGCGCGCCGGCTACTTCGCCGTCGGCGCCTGTCCGGACGATGGTCCATCCGACTCGCCCGTTTCGAGACCAGTTGTCTCATGAGTCGGTTGCCAAGTGTCCGATGGGACCGGGACCCCTAGCGCCTGGAGGCGACGATCCCATTCATCGAGTCCGGCCGTGACACTGGCTAGCCGCTTGAAGGCTTGGGAGATGCGTTGAGTCGGAAACCGCATTACGCGGGCGAATGAGGACGCATGCGCCATTGAACCGGTCAGCTCATTGAGACCCGCCATGCCTTCGCGCGCTGCTGTGGCCAGACCTCCTGTCATTGGCCTCGGGCGGTTAAAGGCCGGTCGGGGGGTGCGGGGGTCCCCTTCAGCCCCTTGTGGCCATCGGCCGAGCGCCCGGGGACCCGAAGGCGCAGGAGGTACACGGGCGAGAAGGCAGCGAGACCTTTCGCGCGTGACTGCGTAATCCTCACGGTAGCCATCATGGGGTCGAGACGCTGGGAGGCGAACTTGAAACATGTTTCTCGTTGCATGCTGGTCTGTTGCGCCGTTGGGGTCCTGTGGGGCGGGACGGCGCAGCCTGCAGTGGCAACCACAGGGGAGATATCGAAGGTATGCAGGGAGGCGCTCGATCCTCCTTGCACTCCGCCTGTAGACATTGCCGTAAGCGTTACAGGTAGTTGCGTGATGGACTTCACTCGGGTGGGGACGGGAGTATGTGTGGATAGCGCTGGCACTAGCTGGTGGTGCGCGCACATTAACTCCTCGTCCAGCGGCTCCGGGTGCGTAGGACCAGGCCGATAAGGGAGGAGCTAGAACAAGTGTTTGAGCGACTGGACCAAGATGGCCGTCTGGTGATGGCCGCTGCCGGAGCGCATGCTAAGAGCCTCGGCAGCGGCCATATCAGGCCTGTGCATCTGTTATTGGCGCTTGTGGACCCTCCAGGAGACGTTCCGATCGGGGAGGCCTATCGAGCAGCAAGTGCACTTCTGCAGGATCAGGGACTCAGCATCGAAGAGATGGTTCGTCAAGGTGGCGGGCATTCCTTAGTTATCGATGAGGACGGACGCGTGCAGGCAGGGGATCCTGGCCTGCAACCCCAGTGGGATGAGCGGGCCATCGCAGCGCTTGCACCGCTAACCAACTCAACAGGTCCTTTGGGGTTCCCAGTGGTCGCTACTACAATCCTCCGGGCGGAGGCTGTGCGCCAAGCCGCCAGAGGCACTGACCTGGAGGCCGTCGCACAGCGCATAGAGTCTGAAGCTGGTTAAACACGCTCGCGAGACCTGCCTAGCTCCACGGTCTCTTGCCCCCGTGAACCCAGAGGCCGGTTATCGGGGGCCTGCGAGGGGCTGAGCGACCCTGCCGAGACATACCACGTGCGAAGTCTCAGACGAAGACACCCGGCCCCCCGCGCATGCACTCGTCCCAGCCGCGCGGTCTGAGCGACTGGCCATGCCTGACGGCTGACCTGCTCGTCAGTCGGCGCTCGCGCCGACGATGCGTGTCTTCGCGACTCGCTTGATAGCGAACATTCGGTTGGGCGCTGTGCGAAAAGTGGGTTGGAGAGCCTTCCCCCTCAAAACCAAGGCCGAGGGTGCACCTATCGCGCTGAGCACGCCGAGACTTCGTCACTAGTAGAGCCGATACTTCCGAGGAATGACCAAGACGCTCATGGACTCAAGCGAGTTCGTCCGACTCCACTACGCACGCGCTCCCGGATTGGTGTGGTTTCTCGGTGCCGGCGCATCCGCCTCAGCTGGGATCCCGACTGCTGGTGCGATGGTCTGGGAATTCAAACGGTCGATTTACTGCTCGAGGATGGGAGTACCCGTCACGGCTGTGCCTGATCTCGGTGACGATCAGGTCAGGCGGCGGATCCAGGCGTATTTCGATGACCTCGGATCCTTTCCGCCGGCCGGTGCGGACGACGAGTACGCCTGCTACTTCGAGTACATGCACGCCTCGGAGTCTGATCGCAGAGCCATCATTGATTCAGTCGTGCAGCGAGGCGCAGCCACGTTTGGCCACCGCGCCCTTGGCGCACTCGCCGCAACCGGTAGGATTCCATTGATCGTCACAACTAACTTCGATCCACTCGTAGAGGATGGTGTTGCACAGGTAACTGGTTCCACCGGTTCTCTGACCGTGGTTAAGCCCGATGCTCACGGCGTCGGCATGGACGCACTGTCTGAGTCGCGATTTCCCTTGCTGGTTAAGCTCCACGGCGATTTCCGCTCTAGTCGCTTGAAGAACACATCCAACGAGCTGCGGACTCAGGATGCGCAGTTGCGCGAGATGTTGGTGTCTGGACTTGCTGATCGCGGCCTGGTCGTTGTTGGGTGCAGTGGCAGGGACGGTTCGGTAGTGGAGGCGATCCGCAGAGCAATTGTGTCGGGCGGCGTGAAGCGTGGGTTGTTCTGGTTACTGCGAGGCGGGGACGAGCCGCCGCACACCGTTGTCCAGTTGCTACACGAGGCCTATTCTCGCGGGCTGGAGGCGTGCCCCGTCAGAATCGGGTCTTTCGACGAGGTCGCCGGAGACCTTCTCGCCATGGAGGATCTTCCAACAGGGATGGCCGAGCGATTAGCCCCGCAACGCGACCCGCGACGTGTAGTGCCCACCCCCATCCGTCGCCGGGGGACGGACTGGCCAGTGGTCCGGCTGAATGCCGTCCCCTTCATCGCATTGCCGCCCCTGTTCCGGTTTGTGGATTGTTCGATCGGCGGAAGCGCTGAGGTCCGCCAGGCGGTCGAGAATGCGGGAGCGGACGTGCTGGCCGCACGCAGCCGCCGTGGGGTCATCTGTTTCGGAGGTGATGAGGCTGTTCGGAAGAGTTTCAGTCCGTATGGCATCACTTCATTTGGTGTGTCTGATGTCATCGCGCCGCGCCTCGGCCACCGGTCGACCGAGGCGGGCCTGGTGTTCGAGGCGCTATCCCGAGCGCTTACACGTTGCCGTCCTCTGAGACGGGCGCACGAGAAATCGCGGCACCTGTTCGTCGTCTCGGACGTTAGTGACCAGAGTGTCAGCCGCCTCAAGGCGTCGACAGGAGACCTGGTCGGGAGGATTCCAGGTACGTCGCTTCGTTGGGCAGAGGGTGTCCGTGTCCGGATCGACCACAGGCTCGGTCGCACGTGGCTGTGCTATGAGCCGGTGGTGTGGGCTGAACCGATCGAAGGCGCGGACGCGGGAGTGGCTCGTGCGAAGTTCGTGCGTGAACGACTCGTCCGCCGTTTCAACAGGCAGACCTTCGACCTGCTCGACGCTTGGGCCGAGATTTTGACCGGTCCGCAGCTTGTTGCGTTCGATGTCCCGGAGGGGGTCGACGCCAGGTTCGAGCTGGATTCGCGCTCGGCCTTCAGCCGCCGAGAGAGAGCGTGATGGGGAAGGACGACGTTCCTGCGCCTCCGGGTCCGGCACCGGCTGCCGTGCCGTCGACGGATCCCCAAGCAGCCTGGGGACCTCAGCTTCCGGCGCACTTCCGCATTTCCGAGCCCATGTTGGCGTTCCATCCCGGCCGCTCCGATGACCGACATGTGCATCCTCTGCAGGGGCTGGTCCAGTTCGGGCCGTACGGCCGGTCCCTGCTCGCCTCTGTGCCAGATCCAATTAGGGTCGCCACCGTTGTGCCTAGAGGCGAATCCGAGCGACTCACGGGGTTGTTGGGAGAGTTGGGGCAGGTGCACGCTCCGGCTGAGCGACGCGACTATCTTCCTGCCTTCCCGGGGATCCGGAGCGTGTTCGGCACCCGCTTGGTATTGGGCGGTACTTCCACTCACTTAGAGCTACCAGTCGGCATCGACCGGGAAATGGACGCTCCGACGCCGCACCAAGCTCTTGCCGGACACCTGGTCGCCGCGCTGCGGGCTCTCCGGTCACAGCGCTCGTCGTTCGACGTCGCATGCATCTACCTGCCTCACCGGTGGACCGCGGGATTCGAAGGAGGGGCCGACGAGGACTTCAACCTGCACGACCACGTCAAGGCCGCTGCGGCGGAATTAGGAATTCCGGTACAGATCGTGCTTGAATCGGGTGCTCTAGCCTATCGATGCCGAGCAAGTGTCGCTTGGCGATTGAGCTTGGCTTTATACGTCAAGGCAGGCGGTGTGCCCTGGGTCATCGCAGAGCGAGAGCCGGCGACCGCCTACGTGGGCATCAGCTATGCGTTGCGTGCCTCTGGCCCCCGGAGATTTGTCACATGTTGCAGCCAAATCTTCGATGACGACGGGACCGGGCTCGAGTTCATCGCATACGAAGTCGACGGGGCGCGTATCAGTCTGACCAACCCGTTTCTTAGTCGAGACGACATGCGCCGAGTCATGACGCGAACGTGCGACCTGTACCGAAGACGGCACGCTGGCCGGATGCCGCAGCGGATAATCGTGCACAAGTCCAGCCGGTTCCTGGAGGAGGAAGTCAACGGAGCGTTCGACGCCTTGGACGCGGTTGCCGAGATCGAGCTGGTCCAGGTACAAGGCGAGGTCCCTTGGTTCGGGGTTCAGGTAGACGCGCAGCCGGGAAGAAGGGAAGGCAGAGCGGGCGCATACCCCTGCCTCCGCGGGACCGTCCAACCCATAGGTCGTGACTCGGTATTGATATGGACGCAGGGCAACGCGCCGGAGGCGGCAACGGCTGGCCGCAACTACTTCAAAGAGAAGAAGGCCGTGCCCCACCCCCTGATGCTGCAGCGGTTCTCTGGATCCGGTGGCTGGGACGCAACAGCCCGACGGGTTCTCGCGCTAACAAAGATGAACTGGAACAATGACGGCCTGTACGATCGCCTGCCTACGACTATGAGGTACGCAAGCACCTTGGCTCGAGTGGCAAAGATGGGTTTTTCCGCGGGACGCACCTACGCGTTTAGGCACGTCATGTAGCGAGGCCGGGCGAGTCAGCGACTACCGAAAGGCATCCGACGCATGGCTTCTGACGATATGTGTCTTAGCCTAGACCGATGACATCGGAAGTCTTCTTCGGGTAC